>JBFXEP010000406.1:0-3475 GCA_050179995.1 Hyphomicrobium sp. | reverse complement strand
CTGATGGCCGACATGATCTCCCAGCCGCGCTTCTGCTCGGATTCTCCGGGATGTTCCGATGCCGGAATCCACCACCAAGGCTTCGGCTGCCGGGTCATCATCACCCACTTGTCGCCTTCCTTGCGCGGGGCCTTGTAGACCCGCGCATCCATAAGCTCGAGCTTGCCGTTCCTGGGCTTGACCCAAAAGTCGACGAGGTAAGTCTTATCGGGCGTATCGGCGGCCGCGAACAGGACGTCGGGGAAGAAGCCGTAACCATGCAGCGTGCGCACGAAATCGATCTTCACGAGCTTGAGGGCCAATGTCTGGCCCAGCATGGCGTCATTGAGCTGGAATACGCCGCCGTTCTTGTCGGACTGCGCTTTGATATAGGCGTCGGTGAAGGCCTGGGCGTCGTCCGACGTGAAGTGAACCATGTTGCTGGCCGTTCCTTCGACCTCAGCCGCGGCGAAGTGCTCCTTGGCCTTCTGCAAGTATGTTGCGGGATCATTCAGGAAGTTGGCCTTGGCGTCCTCAGTCGAAAAGCAGTAGGTCTTGCCGTCGGAATCGCTCCACGTCACCTTGCACGTCGTCTTGATGCGCTTGCCTTCGGCCAATCCCATCAGGCACTCGCCCCCGAACTCCGGCTCGCCCGCACGGGAGCGGTCCGCGTTCGCGAGCAGCACGGGCAGCAGCAGCGCCGCGAGCGCGGCTCGACGTGCTAACCACAGACGTGCGGGCCTTGCCGGCATCCTTTGCATGGGCTTCCTCTCCGCTTGTTTTTGTGCCGCTCTTGTTGGTTATGTTATAAACTTATCACCAATGCCGGCGAGTGGCCTCTCTTGTCTGTGACCCAGGTCGCACAACCGGCGGGGAGGGCCTCCCCAACAGCGACGCCGATCGCCCTTGACGGTGCTATGCCGGCCCGCAATGGTCGTGGCGATGAGCCTCACCCCGCAAACGTCTCCACCGGCTGAGCAGCGCGGTTTCGGTCTCGTGCATCGGCTTCGGCTCGGCCGCGGGGTCTCGCATGCGCCGGGCTGGAGCCTCGCGGCCGGGCTCGTGCTGGCGGTCATCGGGCTCCCGGTGCTCGCGGTGCTTTATCTCGCGGCGACCGCGACCGAGAACGACTGGCCGCATCTCGTGCGCTCCGTGCTGCCGGTGGCGCTCAAGGAGACGCTGCTGCTCGGCATCGGTGCAAGCGCCGTGGCGCTCGTCGCGGGCACCGGCGCGGCTTGGCTCGTCACCATGTACAGGTTCCCGGGGCGGAGCCTGCTCGACCGGCTGCTCGTGCTGCCCCTCGCCATCCCGACCTACATCGCCGCCTACTGCTACGCCGAGCTGCTCGACTACGCAGGCCCCGTGCAGTCGAGCCTCAGGGCGCTGTTCGGATGGCAGACGGCCGGCGACTACTGGTTCCCGAGCATCCGCTCGCTTGGCGGGGCGACCTTCGTCATGGCGGCGGTGCTCTACCCTTACGTCTATCTCGCGGCGCGGGCGAGCTTCGTGCAGCAGTCCGTGTGCGCGCTCGAGGTCGCGCGCACGCTCGGGCGCACCTCCATGGGTGCATTCTGGTCCGTCGCGCTGCCGCTCGCCAGGCCGGCGCTGGCGGCGGGCGTGGCGCTGGTCGCGATGGAGACGATGAACGACCTCGGGGCGGTGCAGCACCTCGGCGTCGAGACGCTGTCGGCCAGCATCTATGCGACCTGGCTGCAGCGATCGAACCTCGGCGGCGCGGCGCAGATCGCGACGGTCGCGCTCGGGCTCATCGTGCTCCTGCTCGCGGCCGAGCGGATGGCGCGCGGCGGAGCCAAGGTGCACCACACCACTGGACGCTATCGAGCCATTCCGTTCCAGGACATCGAAGGCTGGCGCGGGTATGCGGCGGCGCTCATCTGCGCGCTGCCGTTCGTCGCGGGATTCGTGGTGCCGTTCCTCCTGCTCCTGCAGTTTGCCGTCTCGCATGCGTCATCGGCGCTCGAGGGCGGGTTTCTGAAGGCGGCCTGGAACAGCCTCGTGCTGGCGGCGCTCGCGGCCGGCTTCGCCGTCGCGCTCGGCCTCCTGCTCAGCTACGCGCCGCGCGCCGCACGCACGGCCTTCACGCGCGCCGCCGCGCATTTCTCAGGCTTCGGCTATGCGCTGCCCGGCGCCGTGCTCGCCATCGGCGTGCTGATCCCGCTCGCCGCGCTCGACAACAGCGTCGACGCGCTGGCGCGTGAGCTGTTCGGCGTTTCGACCGGGCTTATCCTCTCCGGATCGGTCGCGGCGGTGGTCTATGCCTATGTCATCCGCTTCCTCGCCGTCGCCAGGGGCGGCATCGAGGCAGAGCTCGAGCGCATCTCACCCAACCTCGACGCGGCGGCGCGTGCGCTCGGTGCCAGCGCGGCGTCGGCGCTGTGGCGTGTCCACCTGCCGCTCCTGGTTCCGGCCCTCGGCGCGGCGGGGCTGCTCGTGTTCGTCGATGCGCTGAAGGAGCTGCCGGCGACGTTGCTGCTGCGGCCATTCGACTTCGAGACGCTGGCGACGCACGTCTATGCGCTCGCCGCCGTCGAGCAGGTGGAGAGCGGCGCGCTCGGCGCGCTCACCATCGTGCTGGCGGGGCTCGTTCCGCTTATCGTGCTGCACAACGCCATCGCCGGCGGGCGCGCGGGCGGTAGCGGCTCGTAGGACAAAAAGTCCCTCACCTGCCCTGTCGGGCATCCTCTCCCGTCCCGGGAGAGGAAGGTGATGCATTTCCTTCTCCCGGGGACGGGAGAGGGTGCCCTGAAAGGGCGGATGAGGGACTTGCACACTCCGGAACGGCGCGTGTGGGCGCGCTACTTGTTCTCGACGCCTTCGATGTTCAGCGTCAGCTCGACCTCCTTCGAGGCCGGGCCGAGATCGAAGGTGATGCCGAAGTCGGCCAGCGGAAGGCTCGCGGTGCCGGCGAAGCCAACGCGGTTGCCGCCCCAGGGATCGGCGCCGCCGCCGACGTACTCGGCATCGAGCACGATCTCCTTCGTCACGCCGCGCAGCGTGAGATCGCCCGTGACCTTGGCCTTACCCTCGCCGGCCGGCTCGACCTTCTTGCTGACGAAGGTCGCCTTTGGAAACTTGGCGACGTCGAGGAATTCGGCGGTGCGCAGGTGCTTGTCGCGCTCGGCGTGATTGGAGCTCACGCTCGCGGTGTCGATCTCGACGCTAACCTTGGAGGCTTCTGGCGCCTTGGCGTCATAGCTGAAGGCGCCCGTAAAGGTATCGAAGCGTCCCGTCAGCCAGCTGAAGCCCAGATGCCTGATGCGGAAGTTGATGGAGGCGTGCGCGCCCTTGCTGTCGATGGTGTAGTCGGCGGCGGGGGCTGCGGCGGGCCAGGCGAGCGCGGCGATGATGGCGAGAGGAGCGAGGCGAAGCTGCATCAAACAATCCTTTATGTTGGACAAGGTCAGGTGGACGGCGGGCCGGACCACATTCGCGAGAGGGACCGGCCTCGATCAATGACATGGTGCTTCAAGGCCGC
>JBFXEP010000405.1:0-3484 GCA_050179995.1 Hyphomicrobium sp. | reverse complement strand
GGCCGAGATCGGGACCTTGGCATCGATGGTGCCGGCGACGATGTCGGCAGTGCGGGCCGCGCGCCGGCCGGCGCGTGCCGTCTCGGCGACCGGATCGCCTTCCTGAGACGCTGTGCCGACCGCCACGATCTCATGCGCGCTCGCGAGGCCGTCGCGCACCTCCTGGTCGAGGACGTCGCGGGCGAGCTCGTCGCCCGAGATCTTGCGGCCGTCCTTCTCAAGGTCCTCGGCGCTGCCGCGCACCCAGAGGAATTGCTTGCGCGCCACCACGACATCGAACGTCGCCTTGCGGCCGGCCTTGTCCTTGCCCTCGATGGCGAAGATCAGCGTGCCCTTGGTCTGGCGCATCTGCTCGTCGTCGGAGGCGAGCGGCTCGACCTCGGTCTGGACGTACGGCTCCGCGTAGGGATCGACGACGGTGTTGTGCACGACGACGGCGCTCGTCGTTACGACAGCCGTGGTGCCGAGCGCGGCGGCGACGCCGGCCTTGGTCTGCAGGAACGACGAGATCCAGGTGTACCAGTCCTGCCAGTTGCGGATGCGGTCGAACCACTTGTAGGCGCTCCAGGCGCGGCGCACGTTCTTGGTCTTGGCGAACTGCTGCTTGGCCTTCTCGATGCCGGTCGACATGCGCGTCCCCCAATTTTCTTGTGCGAGCCGGGGCGCACCATAGCGCCGATTGCGAACAGAAAAGAGACGACGTGCTCCGCGCTTCCAGGCGCGAAGCGAGATCACTCGCTCGGCTTGCGGCCCGCCAGCCACTTCTTGAGGTTGTCGGCGAGCGCGCTCGCGCTCTTGCCGGCCCGCTCGCCGGCGGGATGGGGCCGGGCCTTCGCGCGCGGCGGGTCGGGCTCGGGCTCCTTCTCCCTGGCTTCAGGCTTGGCCTTCTCCTTGCGCGGGTCGCCACCGTCGCCGAGCGCGCGCGCGACATCGGTCAGGAAGCGCGACTGGTCGTCCTTGGCGAGACGAGGGGCCGCGGCGGCAATGGCGTCGAGCAGAGGGACAAGCCACTCCTGGTCGGCCTTGGCGAAGTCGGAGAGCACCCAGCGCGCCACGAGCTCCTTGACGCCCGGATGGCCGACGCCGATGCGCACGCGCACATACTCGTTGCCGAGATGGGCCGAAATCGAGCGCAGGCCGTTGTGGCCGGCGTTGCCGCCCCCGGTCTTGACCTTGAGCTTGCCGGGCGCGAGGTCGATCTCGTCGTAGAACACGACGATGTCATCCTCGGCGATCTTCAGGAAGCGCGCGGCCTCGCCCACGGAGCGGCCGCTCTCGTTCATGTAGGTGGTGGGCTTCAAGAGCAGGATCTTCTCGCCCGCGAGCTCGCCGTCGGCGGCCTCGCCGTGGAACTTGCGCTTCCAGGGGCCGAAGCTTCCGCTGCGCGCTATGGCGTCGACGGCCATAAAGCCGACGTTGTGGCGATTGCGGGCATACTCGCTGCCGGGATTGCCGAGGCCGACGAAGAGCTTCATCCGGGCGCCTGCTTAAAGTGAAAAAGGCCGGCATCCGTATAGCGGGATGCCGGCCTTCTCCGCAATTCGGCTTTACTTCTTGGCGGCGGGCTTGGCGGCCGGGGCGGCCTTGCCGGCCGCGGCAGCAGGCGCGGCACCCTTGGCGGCCGGGGCAGCGCCCTTGGCAGCCGGAGCGGCAGCCTTGGCGTCGCCTCCGGCCGGAGCTGCCGCAGCAGCGCCGTCCGCGCCGGCCGCAGCGGCGGCGGCCTCTTCGTCGTCCTTGTTCTTGGCACCGGCGACGGTCGCGATCGTGAAGTCACGGTTGGCGATCACGGGCCGCACGCCCTCCGGCATGGCGACCGCCGAGATGTGAACCGAGCGGCCGATATCGAGGCCCTCGAGGTTGATCTCGAAGAAGGCCGGGATGCGGTCGTAGGGGCAATAGACCTCGACGTCGTGGCGCACGATGTTGAGCACGCCGCCGCGCTTCAAGCCCGGCGACAGCGCGTGGTTCGTAAAGCGGACCGCAACGAACACGCGGATAACGCCGTCCTTGCCGATGCGCAGGAAGTCGACGTGGATCGGATGGTCCTTCACGGGGTCGACCTGGATGTCGCGCGGGATGACGCGGATCCTGTCGTCGCCGACGGCGATGTCGAACACGGACGAGGTGAAGTGACCCTTGATGAACTGCTTCCAGAGGTCGTTGCCGTTGATGGCAATGATCTCTGCGGGCTTGCCGTCTCCATAGATGACGGCGGGGACGTTCCCCTCTCGGCGAGCTTGGCGTGCGGCCCCCTTGCCTGCACGTCCGCGCGCCGTGGCCTTGATCTCTGTGATCTCGGACATGGCTTTTTCTCCAATGAAAAAAGGGCCTTAACTCAGGCCCACCGCCTGCGATCGGCCTCCAAGGGTGCCGGGCAGGTCTCTTGCGCTTTGCTTGAGATGGGCGGGTTATAGCGGCGGTGGCGCGGATTGGCAATCGGGCGCCGGCGGCCCGGCCTTAGCGCTCGTCAGGCCGGGTGTGATAGACTGTCACCAACAGGAGCTGCATTCCCCTCAAACCAGGACCGAGATGGCACGAAAAGTGACGAAACGGCGCCCGGCGCAGGAGCAGGACAAGCTGATCTTCTCCGCCTTGCGCGAATCCGGCCGGCCGGTTTCGGCCTACGAGATCATCGACCAGCTGCGTGACCGGGCGACGCTGGCGCCGCAGACGGTCTATCGCGCGCTCGACCGGCTCATCGCGTCCGGCTCGGCGCACCGGCTGGAGTCGCTCAACGCCTTCGTCGCCTGCGGGCAGTCGAGCCATCAGGGGGCGGCGGTGTTCGCCATCTGCGACGACTGCGGGACGGTGTCGGAGTTCGCCGAGCCGCGCGCAGTCGAGGCCCTCGCCGGATGGGCGAAGCGGTCGAAGTACACCGTGCGCGCCATGACGCTCGAGCTGCGCGGGCGGTGCGCGGCCTGCGCGGCGCGGATGGCGTAGGGCAGGCCGCTGCACCCGAGCAGCAGATTCACGAGTCGCAGATCTAAACGTCGCATTCGCGGAAACCGGCGTAGGCCCCGACCTTCGTCGGGGTGACGTTGAGTTTGTGGCAATTGGCATCCACCCAAACAACGTCATGCCGGCGAAGGCCGGCACCCACGTCAGCCTCAACGGGCGCAACGGCCGCGGACAAAAAAACGGGCGCGTGTCCTGGCCTGGACACGCGCCCTCGATCTGTCAGCTGGTCGTCGTCTTCACTTTCACTCAGGCACGCCGCGTCAGGCGGCGTTCGCCTTCCTGATGGCGCGGGGCCGGGCGGCTGCGGCAGGCTTCTTCCCCGCCTTCGCCTTGTCCTTCCGCTTGCCGGTCTTCTTCGGCGCGGCGCCGCGAAGCTGCGCGGTGACGCGCACCTCCCTCGCCTCGAACGCCTTCTTCAGGACCGGGACCACGCGTGCGGCATCGGCGGGACCGCTCATGAAGACATCGAGCGCCGCATAGCCGTCCTTCGGCCAGCTGTGGATCGCGATATGGCTCTCCTCCAGCA
>JBFXEP010000404.1:0-3489 GCA_050179995.1 Hyphomicrobium sp. | reverse complement strand
GCTCGAGAATGCGATCGGCGCGCAGGTGCGGGAGTATCGCAAGCACGCCGGGCTCACGGTCTCGGAGCTGGCGTCGGTGGCGGACATCTCGACGGGCATGCTGTCGAAGATCGAGAACGGGCAGATCTCGCCCTCGCTCTCGACGCTGCAGCTCCTCGCCAATGCGCTCAACCTGCCGCTCACGATGCTGCTCGCGAGCTACGACCGCGGGCGGGGCTGCTCGTACGTCAAAAAGGGCGAGGGCGTCGCGATCCGCCGCCGCGGCACGAAGGTCGGGCACAACTACCAGCTGCTCGGCCAGTCGCTCGGCGGCGACATCGCGGTTGAGCCCTACCTCATCGTGCTCAACAAGGATGCGGACGCCTACACGGAGTTCCGGCACGCCGGCATCGAGTTCATCTACATGCTTTCCGGCAAGGTGAGCTACGCGCACGGCGAGCGCTCGTACCTGCTCGAGCCGGGGGATTCGATCATGTTCGATTCGTCGGAGCTGCATGGCCCGGCCAAGCTGATCGACCTGCCAGCCATCTATCTCTCGATCATCATCTACGAGCGCAGCTAGGGCGCGCCGACCTCAGGCCGAAGCGTATTCCGCGGCGGATTCGAACAGCCAATGGGCGAAGCTGTCGGCGTAGCTGCGGAACATGGCGCACTCGTAGGTCGGCGCGTCGTCGACCTGCCACAGGATGATGCCGATGTGGCTCGCGTGCGTGATGGCGACGCCGCCGGGCTTGAAGGCGCGAGGGTGCAGGTCGATCGGCACGCCCTTGGCCAGCACGTCGCGAGCGCGGGCGCCCGAGATGCGCACGACGACGCGGCCGTCGGACTGGTCGACGACGGAGGCGATGCCGGCCAGCACGCCCTCGAGCTCGGCCGCGAGGTCGCGGTCCCCGCCGCGCTCGGCCACGGCGAGCCAGAGGTCGGGGCCGGCCCACATGAAGGCGATGCTTTTGCCTTCGACGCGGGCGGGGCCGTGCGGAAGGCTCGCGCCGTAGGCGGCCTGGATGGCGGCGTGCACCGCGTCCTTCTTGCCGCGGGCGGGGGCGAAGCTCGCCATGGTCAGCGTCTCGCGCGCCGAGACGGCGAGATCAGGTGTCCGCGGCGGATGCCAGCTCATGAATGCGGATGACGCTTGGAGTGTCGGCTCAGCCACGCAGGCGCCCTCCTTCTGGATCGACAAAGACCGGAGACACGACCTCGACCAGCGTGTCGGCGCCGCGCACCGGATCGTAGGCGCGGACGATCTCGCCCAGCCGCTCCGGTCCGCGCTTCAAAAGGCCGAGGCCGATCCAGTGGCCGTTCGACGGGGAGTAGGCGACCGAGGTCATGTAGCCCTCGTCGTTGGCCGCGACGGGATCGGCGTCGCGGGCGATGAAATGCGCACCCGCGCGCAGCCGCGCCGAGCGGTCCATGGGCCGGAAGCCGATGAGGGCCGGGCGGTTCGGGTCGACGAGGCCGGGCCGCTTGCCGAGCACACAGCCGACGAAGTCCTTCTTGGTCGAGACCATGCCGCCGAGCCCGACGTCGCGCGGTGTCGTGGTGCCGTTGAGCTCGGGGCCAGAGATGTGGCCCTTCTCGATGCGCATGACGCCGAGCGCCTCGGTGCCGTAGGCGCACGCGCCGAACTCCTGGCCTGCTTCCATCAGGCGGCGCATGAGGGCATCGCCGTAGCGGGCGGGCACGCCGATCTCGTAGGCGCGCTCGCCGGAGAACGAGAGCCGGAACAGACGCGCCTTGATGCCGCCGCAGACGGTCATCTCGCCAACGGCCAGATAGGGGAAGGCGGCGTCGGAGATATCGAACGCGGGATCGACGATCTTCTCTATCACGGCGCGCGATTTGGGGCCGGCGACGGCATACTGGGCCCACTGCTCGGTTGCCGAGACGAGCGATACGTCGAGCTCGGGCCACAGCCACTGCGCGCAGTATTCCATGTGCTGCATCACCTTGACCGCGTTGGCGGTGGTGGTGGTGATGAAGTAGTGGCTCTCGCCGAAGCGGGCGACGGTGCCGTCGTCCATCAGGATGCCGTCCTCGCGCAGCATGCCGCCGTAGCGCGCCCGGCCGACGGCGAGCGTCTTCAGGCCGTTCATGTAGACGCGATCGAGGAAGGTCGCGGCGTCGGCGCCCTGCAGGTCGATCTTGCCGAGGGTCGAGACGTCGCAGATGCCGACGGCGTTGCGCACGGTCGTCACCTCGCGCGTCACCGTCTCGAGCCAGTCGCGCTCGCCCGGGTGCGGGAAGTAGCTGGGGCGCAGCCACAGGCCCGTCTCGACGCACACCGCGCCTTGCTCCCTGGCCCAACGGTAGGAGGGCGGAAGCCGCGTCGGTTTGAACTCCTTGCCGCGGTGATGGCCGGCCAGCGCGCCCACCGCCACGGGCGTGTAGGGCGGGCGCGCGACGGTGATGCCGGTCTCGGGGATGCTTCTGCCGGTCAGCTCCGCCATGATGGCGAGGGCGACGACGTTGGCGGTGCGCCCCTGGTCGGTCGCCATGCCGAGCGTGGTATAGCGCTTCAGGTGCTCGACGGCGCGGAAGCCCTCGCGGTTGGCGAGCTCGATGTCCTTCTCAGTGACGTCGTTCTGCTGGTCGACGAAGGCCTTGCCGTCCGACTTCTCGACGCGCCACAGGGGGGCGATGGCGTCGCTTTCGTGGGTGGTGGTCGGTACGGGGATGCTGACGGCCGGATGGCCGGCTTCGGTCACGGCGGCGGTGGCTGCGGCCACGCCTCCGGTCAGCGCCTTCTCCAAGGTCAGATCGCCGGCGGCTGCGCCCGCGAGCGACATGCCGGGCGGCAGGATGCCCGGGAGGAAGGCCAGCAGGCGATCGTTCCAGACCGGCTTGCCGCCGAGGTGCGTGGTGAGCTGGATGTTGGGGTTCCAGCCGCCGGAGACAGCGACGAGATCGCAGTCGAGCGCGATCTTCTCGCCGCCCCTGATGCGCACGGTGACGCCTGTCACGCGCGTGCTGCCGCGCGTGTTGGTCAGCACGGCGCCCGAGATGAGGCGTGCGCCCGTCTCGCGCGCGATGGTGTAGACGGCATCGGAGGCCTCGGGGCGGCTGTCGACGATGACGACCTCGGCGCCGGCGCGCCGCAAGTCGGCGGCCGTCCTCGCGCCATCGTCGTTGTTGGTGAAGACGACCGCCTTGCGGCCCGGCACGACTCCGAAGCGGTTGATGTAGGTGCGCACGGCGCCGGCGAGCATAACGCCCGGGCGGTCGTTGCCGCCGAACACGATGGGTCTTTCCGTGGCGCCGGTCGCGAGCACGACGCGCTTGGCGACGATGCGCCAGAGCCGTTGACGCGGCACGCCGGCTTTCGGCTCGGCGAGATGATCGGAGACGCGCTCGATGGCGCCGAAGGTGCCGCCGTCGTAGGCTCCGAACGCCGTCGTGCGGCGCAGGATGCGGACCACGGGGTTGCGCGCGAGCTCGCTCTCCACAGCGCGCACCCACACGACGGCGGGGTTGCCGCCGACCTCGGAGCCG
>JBFXEP010000403.1:0-3500 GCA_050179995.1 Hyphomicrobium sp. | reverse complement strand
TCTTCTACATCCTGGCCGGGTTGCTGGTGATCGGTTTCATTGCGAACCTCCTCGTCCGGCCGGTCGCCCCGAAATGGCACATGAGCGAGGCCGAGGTCGCCGCCGAGCAGGCAAAGCTCAGGACGTCGGCGTCCGCCGCCGCCACCGGCTCCTTCGGCATCGGCAAGGGTGGGCTGGATTTCCCTGCATTTATCTTCTGGTCGCTGGTTGGCGTGCCGCTTGCTTGGGGTGTCTGGACGACGCTTCAGAAGGCCCTCGTGTTCTTCCACTAGCGAGGAGGACGCCCGGCCTTTCCGGCGAGCACGGATGGCGGCCGGCATGACGCAATACTTTGGGGTGGTGGGCGCAAGCGTGGCAGCTCTGGCTGCCACGCTCCTTGTGCTGGCGGCACCGAGCCCTGCCATCGCCGCGTGGGAGACCGCTCTGCCCGCCAAGCCGATCCAGCTGATCCGCGCCCGCCTCGTCCGCCTTCCGCACGAGCGTGCAGATGAACGCCACGCCCCCCTTCACCTCTCCCCGGTGGGGAGAAGTCGCGACACGACGCCAAGCCGTGGCGCGGGTGAGGGGGCTCTCGCGGTGGCGCTACTCGCCCTGTGGGCCGCCGTCTGGCTTGCAGGCCACAGGCACCGGCTTGCTGAGGCGCGCTAGGAACGAACGCTTGAGCTCTGCCCCCGATGCGCCGACAAGCGCGCCGCGCTCGCAACCAAGCGCCGTCGCGATTGTCTCGGCGGCAGCCAGCTGGCTTCCTTGAGAATTGATGAGAACGACATTGGCGAGCGCCGCGCCGGCCTTCGTCTCGTCGGCCGTGGGAGCGGGCACCGACACCACGAACAGCATCGCCTTGAACCGCTGCGCGGCGGCCGCCATGACATCGAGGAGGCTCCGCTCCTCGCCGGCGAGCGCCACCACGACCATGCGCGCCGGCGTGCTCGCGGCAAAACCCACGCCCTTGGCGAGCGATGCCGCATCTCCCATCGGAACCCGTACCGCGACGACACGCACGCCTCCGCCGGCGGCACACGCAAGCGCCGCCTCCGCTCCGGTCCCGTCACGCGCAAACGGGCGATGGTCGCCGTCGACCGCATCCCATGCGATGGCCTCGCCCTCGCCGTCGCGCGCGAGGGTCGCCGCAAGCTCAGGCCGCAGATAGTCGAAGCCATCGGCCAGCACGGCCACCGCCTCTCCCCCAGGATCACGCCCCGGCGCGAGCTTAGGGTCCTCGGCCAATGCAGGCCCGCCGCTAAGGGCAAGCAAAACAAGTGTGAGGCCGCCCCAGCGCCACGCCATCACGCGCGCTCCCTGGCGAGCGCCGGTCCGCCCGCCGCGAGCAGCGCGTCCGCGAGACCGGCCACGTCGTCGAGCGCAAGCACGGGCACCTGCGCCCCTGCGATCTCATGATCCGCCGCGATGGCGAACACGGCAGGGTCACCGTCCGCCAGCGTCGGCCCATCCCCCTGTGCCGCCCGGCGCACCTCGATCTTCGGGATCGGCGCGCGCTTCAATCCCTCGACGACGACGATATCGGCCGGCGCGAGCTGTGCGACGATCGCCGCCAGCGCCGCCTCATTCTCGTTCCGCCAGGCGATCTCCGCGCCACCCTTGATCACGCCCCATCGCCCGGGCGCGACGATGGCCACCTCGTGCGCGCCGGCCTCCCGGTGCCGCGCGCTGTCGGTCCCCTCCGCCTCGGCTCCGGCGTCATGGTGCGTGTGCTTCACGGTCGATACGCGGTAGCCGCGCGCGATGAGCTCGCGGACGAGGCGCACGACCAGTGTCGTCTTGCCCGAGTTCTTCCACCCGGCCACGCCCACGACGAACGGCGCTGCCGCGCCCGCCAGCAATCTCTCGGCAAATGCCAGATCGTCCGGCGTATTCACATTGAAGAACGGATCGACGGCCTGCCCGCCGATGAGGCTGTCCTCGAACGGAACGGCGATCGCACCGAGCCGGTCGACCATGGTCTCGGCCTTGCGCTCCCCGCGCGCGAGGGCGGCGGCGATTTCTCCCGCCGTCTCGGACCGCCACAGGCCGATCACATGATGGCGCCGCCCGCGCGAGAGCGCGACCGCGACCCCGGCCTCGCCATGCGCCGCGAGCGCCTCCGCGAGCCGCCGCACGATATCGCCGGGCACGAACGGCGTATCCGCCGGCAGGCTGATCAACCCACGCGCACCCGGCGTCTCACGCGCAAGCCACCGCAGCGATGCCAGCACACCGGCCAGCGGCCCGGCGAGATCATCACCCTCGTCGGCCACCACCGGCAGACCAAGCGCGGCAAATCGCGAGGCATCGCCGTTGGCATTGATGATGAGCCGCCCGACCTGGGGCTGTAGCCGCGCCGCCGCCTGCGCAATCAGCGGCCGCCCCGCGAGCGTGACCAGCGCCTTGTCCACGCCGCCCATGCGCCGGCCGAGCCCGCCCGCCAGAAGCACGCCCGCGATGCCGTCGGTCATCGGAGAAACGCTCCGGCGGAGAGCCTCACTCTTTGGCGAGCCGTTCACATCCGGCCTTGGTCCTGGTGAACACGAACACGCGGCCGATGTCGCCCTCGCAATTGACCATCACCGCCTGCAGGTCGAGCGACGGCGTCTCCGCCATGAGCTTGCATTCTGGGTACCGCTTCATGAGCTCGTCGGGCGTCAGCGTCACGCCCTCGGCCTCGATGGGCAGCCCGCACTCCTGCCCGGCCTCCGTCCGCTGCAGCATCCACCACTCGACGGCAACCGCAGGCGACGCCACCGCGACTCCCAGTCCAGCGGCCAGAAGCGAAAGTCCCTGGCGATATGTTCTTGTCATTTTGCGGGATCCTTTCCTGAAGCGCCGGCCCGGCGCGGGGTGCAAGCCTACGTTAGACCAGGATCGCTTCGGACCCTATCAGTCCGAAGCGTGAATCATCGGTCTCACCAAAAAGCCTTGAGCGCCATCGGAGCGCAACACCTTCCCCGGCCAACCCTTTCCGAGTTGCTGTCCTCCCGGAATGAGCCCGTCTATAGTGCCGCCCGCCAATGCCGGCCAGGGGATGGAGATGAAGAGACTCGACCGCCGCAATTTCATGAAGGTCGCGGGCGCAGGCGGCGTGGCCGCCACGGTTGCCGCCTGCGACGAGCCGGCCGCGCCTCGGATCAGCGAGTCCATGCCACGGCTCAACTGGCGGCTGACCTCGAGCTTCCCCAAGTCGCTCGATACCATCTACGGCGCGGCCGAGGTGTTCGCCAGGACCGTGGGCGAGATGACCGATGGAAAGTTCGTCATCCAGGTCTTCGCCGCGGGTGAGATCGTGGGCGGCCTGCAGGCGGCCGACGCAGTCTCCGACGGCACCGTCGAGGCCGCTCACACGGCATCGTACTACTACTGGGGCAAGGACCCGACCTTTGCCATCGCCACCTGCATCCCCTTCGGGCTCAACAGCCGCATGCAGAACGCCTGGATGTACGAGGGCGGCGGCATCGACCTCATGAACGCGTTCTACGCGCGCTACAACATCTTTGCCCTGCCGGGCG
>JBFXEP010000402.1:0-3531 GCA_050179995.1 Hyphomicrobium sp. | reverse complement strand
GGCGCTCGAGCAGATCGGGAAAGCTGATGTGCTCGGCGCGATGGTTGATGATGAGGCCCATTGCGCCATCGTCGGAGTGCGCACACATGTAGATCACGGAGCGGGCGAAGCGCCGATCACTCATGAGAGGCATGGCAACGAGAAGCTGCCCCTTGAGGCAACTCTCGTTCCGCCTGCGCCGCTTGCTTCTCGGGATCGTCATACTGTGAGACTAGCCCCGCCGGCGGCAGGCTGTGAAGCAGCGAATTCCCGGCTGTTACGGAGATTTCCCGTGTTCAATGAAGTTCGAGTCCCAATCCTCACATGCGCCAGGGATATGCTAAACGTTTGTGCACACTCCCACGGCGAAGAGCCCAACGCCTCATGACCAGCCTCAGATCCGGCATTTCGCGTCTCACCCATCTCTTCATATTTGCGCTCATGATTGCGGCTGCAAGCGGTGCTGCGCAGGCGATCGCCGCGACCTCGCCCTGGGTCGTGGGGCACAAGGCCAAGGTTCGCCTTCTGGCGGGTCGCCCGGGGACCGGCTCCAGCGGAGAGTCGATGGCGTTCGTCGAGTTTCTGCTCGAGCCCGGCTGGAAGACCTACTGGCGCACGCCCGGGGATGCCGGTGGGCTCCCGCCCTCATTCGACTGGTCGAAATCGTCGAACCTCGCGGCGGCCGAGGTGGCGTTTCCCGCCCCGCAACGGTTTACGGACAAATCGGGAAGCACGATCGGCTACCGCGACAGCCTCGTGTTGCCGGTGACGCTCAAGCCTCTACGCGCGGGCGAGCCCATCTCGCTCGTCGTCGGCCTTCACTACGGCATCTGCAAGGACATTTGCGTGCCGGTCGAGGCCGAGCTCTCGCTCGACGTGCCGCCTTCGGGTGACGACGCGCTTCCCATCGAGGCGCAGCAGGCGCTCGAATCCCTTCCGCGTGCGCAGGGTAACCTGAGGCCGAGCGATCCCGTGCTGGTCGCAAGCAAAGTGGTGCTCGACGGTGCCGCCTCGAAAATCACTATCGAGGCCAAGTTTCCCGGCGGCGACGCGGGGGCGGACGTGTTCCTCGAGGCGCCGGACGGGCTCTACCTGCCGCCCGCCGAACGTGTCGGGGACGGGAGCGATCCGGTCGTGTTCGAAGCCGCGCTTGGCCGCGACGTCGACCTTACGCAGCTCAGGGGCAAGACCATCACGGTCACCCTGGTCGGCGAAACCGGCGCCTCCACGGCAACGTTTTCCGCCGAGTGACGCCAACCGAATGGCAATTGCACACCCGTGGGAGAGAACGCATGAGCATCAAGATCGGCGACCGGCTACCGGACGCCAAGTTCACCATCATGAGCGAGGGCGGCCCCAAGACGGTCTCGTCGGATGACCTGTTCAAGGGCAAGCGGGTGGTGCTGTTCGCGGTGCCGGGCGCTTTCACGCCGACCTGCACCGAACAGCACCTGCCAGGATTCCTCGGCGCAGCCGACGCGCTCAGGGCCAAAGGCGTGACGACGATCGCCTGCACCGCGGTGAACGACGTGTTCGTGCTCGATGCCTGGGCCAGGTCGCGCGGCGCCAACAACGAAATAACCATGCTGGCGGACGGCAACGGCGACTTCGCCAAGGCCTTGGGACTCAACATCGATCTGGCAGCGTTCGGACTTGGGATGCGCTCGCAGCGCTACGCGATGCTGGTCGACGACGGGATTATCGAGTATCTCGGCGTCGAAGACAGTCCTCCGGAGCATATAAAGTCGACGGCAGAGAAAGTTCTCGCGTCCTTCTAAGTTATTCTTCCCTGGCATTACTTTGTCTTTACTTCGTGATCCCGGCAATGCCGGGGTTTCGGGGCGTGCGGACATATTGCCGCGCTTGCGGTTCGTTTCCTTGTTATGGCCCTGTGCTTGTGCGACTGGCGGCGTCGTTCAGTAAGTAAAATTACAGGGGATAACCTATGAGAAAGACCGCTTTCGCCGTCGCGGCGACGCTTCTCGTGTTCGTCGGCGCGACGACCGTTAACGCGAGTCCGTCTCGCGACGACAGTTGGAATCCATTCGTTCACCAGTCCTCATCGGTGGCGGAGGCTGGCCGCGCAACCAAGCAGCGCGCCAAGCGCGAGCGTTATGCTTCGCGCGAGCGCACCAAGAAGGTTCGCTATGCCGCGCGCCGCTATGAGTCGGATGCCTCCGATGCCTCGGAGCGTCGCGCCACGCGCCAGCGCGCACGCGGCCAGCGTGCCCGCTACGCGGCCCGTCGCGCCGAGGCTCGCCGCTACGCCAGCGAGTCCTACAGCTCGAGCGGCTACAGCGGCGGCGCCGGTCCGCGTCCGCGCGCATGGTGCGGCTGGTGGATGCGCACGCAGCGCGGTGGTGGCGCGCATCTGAACCTGGCCTGGAACTGGAGCAAGTGGGGCAGCCCGAGCAGTCCGCAGGTGGGCGCGGTCGTGGTCTGGCGTCATCACGTCGGCGAGATCGTCGGCCGGGCTCCGAACGGCCAGTGGCTGGTCCGCTCCGGCAACGACGGCGGCGCGGTCCGCACGCGTGCCCGGTCGGTGGCCGGCGCCGTGTTCCGCATGGGCTGAGCTGAGCCACAACGCCTCCTTAGCCAAGGGCCGCCTGCCGATCTCCGGCTGGCGGCCTTTTTGCATTTGGCGCACGGATGGGTGTCGTGCAGGCCGCCCAGGGTCCCGGATAAGGCTCCGGCTTACGCCTTCGCCTTTCCGGGATGACACGGAGAGGGCGGAGTTCGGCCACGCAGGTTGAGTCAG
Organism: Hyphomicrobium sp.; assembly: GCA_050179995.1. GTDB lineage: Bacteria > Pseudomonadota > Alphaproteobacteria > Rhizobiales > Hyphomicrobiaceae > Hyphomicrobium_C. The sequence goes on along the minus strand of JBFXEP010000402.1, from coordinate 794 downwards.
GCGGGCTTGGGCTTGAAGTCGGCCATACCTTCGCGGGCGAGCTCGTCGGCGCGCTCGTTCTCGGGGTGGCCGGCGTGACCCTTCACCCAATGCCACGTCACCCGGTGCTGGGCGAGCGCCTGCTCGAGCCGCTGCCACAGCTCCACGTTCTTGACCGGCTTCTTGTCGGCCGTACGCCAGCCGTTCTTCTTCCAACCATGAATCCAGCTCGAGATGCCGTTTCGCACGTAGGCGCTGTCGGTGTAGAGGTCGGCCTCGACCCCGACCTTTAGCGCCTCGAGCGCGGAGATCGCCGCCATCAGCTCCATGCGGTTGTTGGTGGTCATGGCCTCGCCGCCCTTGATCTCCTTGCGGTGACCGCTCCAGATCAGGATGACGCCCCACCCGCCCGGGCCTGGATTTCCCGAGCAGGCGCCGTCGGTGTAGATCTCGATCCTCTTCGGCGATGCGCTCACTGGGGTCGCTCCAGGCCGTACTCGCTCGGAGACTCCACCTCCTGATGAAAGCGCAGCCGGCGCACGTAGGCGTTCGGGTCGTGCGGTTTCACGAGCGCGCCCGCGTCGGTATGCAGCCAGTCGTGGGCGCGCGTGACGAGGAAGCGCAGCGCCGCACCGCGGGCGAGCGTGGTGAAAGCCGTGACCTCGGCCGCGGTGAGGGGCCGCAGCGACTGGTAGGCCGCGAGCAGCGTGCGGCCCTTGGTGGCGTTGAAGGAGAAGTCCGGCTCGAAGCACCAGGCGTTGAGGCAGATGGCGAGGTCGTAGGCCCAGGCGTCGTTGCAGGCGAAGTAGAAGTCG
>JBFXEP010000401.1:0-3533 GCA_050179995.1 Hyphomicrobium sp. | reverse complement strand
GCGGCTCGCGCCCCAGGACATCACGAGCGAGCACATGGCGCAGGCGCTCGACACGCGCGGCGTGCCGGACCCCGACGTCCTGATCCGCACCAGCGGCGAATGCCGCCTCTCGAACTTCCTCCTTTGGCAGTGCGCCTACACGGAGTTCGTGTTCCTCGACGCCTACTGGCCCGACTTCGGGCGCGAGCTCCTGCTCGAGGCCATCGCCCAGTACACCGCCCGTGAGCGCCGCTTCGGCGGGTTGCCTTGCCGTTCCACGGCTTGAGGCGCCCTGATGCAGGATGATGGAACGCTCGCGCCGCCACCCGATGACTTCGTGCCGCCGAAGCCGGATGCCTCCCACGTCGCCTTGAGGACCGCCTCGGCGATCGGGCTGGCGATCATCGCCTTCGCGGCGGCCTGGGGCGGCGTGCTGCCGTTCGCGGGCTTCGTGCTCGCGGTGGCGCTGTTCATGAGCTGGGAGTGGTGCGGCGTCGTGCGCGGCGGCGGCGTCGACGCGGCTCTCGTCGTGCAAGGCCTCGCGGTCGCGGCCGCGACCGCGCTCGCGGCGTTGGGCTTTGCGGCGCTCGGCGTCGCGGTGCTCGTCATCGGAACCATCATCGTGCTGGCGCTCGAGTTCGGCGGGCGGCCGATCCTATCGGCGGCGGGCGTGCTCTATGCCGGCCTGCCGGCGGTGGCGCTGGTCTGGCTGCGCAGCGACGAGCCGACCGGCTTCGAGGCCGTGCTGTTCATCGTGCTGGTCGTGGTGGCGACCGACACGCTCGCCTTCGCCACCGGGCGTCTTGCCGGCGGGCCGCGGCTCGCGCCCGCCATCTCGCCGAACAAGACCTGGAGCGGGTTCCTCGGCGGCATCACGGCCGCGGGGCTCGCGGCAGCGGGCTTTGCCACGGCGCTGAACGGGCCCGTCGGACTGCTCGCGGCGACGGGCATTGCCATGGGCATCATCGCGCAGCTCGGCGACCTCGCCGAATCCGCCATGAAGCGCTCCTTCCACATCAAGGACGTGAGCCAGCTCCTGCCCGGCCACGGCGGCTTCATGGACCGCATGGACGGGCTCGTGCCGGTGGCGGTGGCGGCGGCGCTGGTGGGCCTGTTCCTCGATCCGCACGCGCCGGCCGGGGCGTTGCTCGCGGGGCTGTCGCGCGGGGGCCCGTGACGACGTAAGCTCAATCCCGGGCGGGTCCGGCCGGATCCGCCCCATTCCTGGCTTCGGGCCTCGGGCACAGCCGGGCCAGACGGAGACACGACCTCGGCATGGCGCAGGCATTCAGAGCATCGGCGGGCGCGGCGAGCCGCAGCGGGACGGAGAGCGCGCCCACGCCCGCGGCCGATCGAGCCCAGCCGCTCAGGATGTCCGTGCTCGGCGCGACGGGGTCGATCGGCGCCAGCACCCTTGATCTCGCCCAGCGCCATCCCGACCGCTTCGACGTGGTGGCGCTCACCGCGCAGAGCAACGTCGAAAAGCTCGCCGAGCTCGCCATCCTGCATCGGGCCAAGGTGGCGGTGATCGGCGAGGAGGCGCGCTACGGCGCGCTCAAGGCGCTGCTATCCGGCACCGGCATCCGCGCCGCGGCCGGCAGCGCCGCCATCGAGGCGGCGGCGCGCGAGCCCGCGGACTGCATCATGGCGGCGATCGTCGGCGCGGCGGGGCTGAGGCCCACCTTCGCGGCGGCCGAGCAGGGCGGGCGCGTGGCGCTCGCCAACAAGGAATGCCTGGTCTCGGCCGGCGAGATCTTCCTGCGCCACATCGGGGCCAGCGGCGCCGAGCTTTTACCCGTCGACAGCGAGCACTCGGCGGCGTTCCAGGCGATCGGGCGCACGGCTGCGCGCTCCATTGAAAAAATCATCCTCACGGCGTCGGGCGGTCCGTTCCGCACCTTCGACAGGGAGCGGCTCGCCCGCGTCACGCCGGACGAGGCGCTGCGCCATCCCAACTGGTCGATGGGGGCCAAGGTCAGCATCGACTCGGCGACGCTCATGAACAAGGGCCTCGAGCTGATCGAGGCCTTCCACCTGTTCCCGGTCGGCGCGCACCAGCTCGAGGCCATCGTGCATCCGCAATCGGTGGTGCATTGCCTCGTCATGCTGGAGGACGGCTCGGTGATGGCGCAGATGTCGCAGCCGGACATGCGCACGCCGATCGCGCTCGCCCTTTCGTGGCCCGAGAGGATCGCGACGCCGGTGTCGCGGCTCGATCTCGTGGCGCTGAAAAGCCTGTCCTTCGAGGCTCCGGACCACGACCGCTTCCCCGCTCTCAAAATTGCCACCGAAGCCCTGCATCGGGGGGGCTCGGCGCCGGCGGTGCTGAACGCGGCCAACGAGGTGGCCGTCACGGCCTTCCTCGAGCGGCGCATCGGATTTCTCGACATCGCCACGACGGTTGCCGCCTGTCTTGAAAAAGCCGAAGGGCGGGGCCTGGTTAATGGTGTTGATACACTCGACGGCGTGCTTGCCATCGACGAGGAAGCGCGACGCATGGCACGAAATCTGCTTCCGGGGTAAGTCACGGCAACACTGCTCCGCGCCGCAGGGAAGTGCGCGGAAAAGATTGGAAAATTCGCCTCAGCCGACAGGATAGCGCAGGATGATCGCAGGGTTGTTGAGCCAGGTTATGACGTGGGGCCTCTATGCGCTGGCGTTCCTGTTCGTGCTCGGCGTGGTGGTGTTCTTCCACGAGCTCGGGCACTTCCTGGTGGCGCGCTGGTGCGGCGTCACCGTCACCACGTTCTCGATCGGCTTCGGGCGCGAGATCTGGGCGCGCGTCGACCGGCACGGCACGCGCTGGCGGATCGCGGCCATCCCGCTCGGCGGCTACGTGAAATTCCTCGACGACGTGAACCCCGCCAGCCAGCCCTCGGCGACGGCGCCCGAGGACCTGCCTCCCGGCTCGTTCCATGGCAAGCCAGTGTGGCAGCGGGCGCTCGTGGTGGCCGCCGGCCCGTTCGCCAACTTCCTCGTTGCCGCCCTGATTTACACCGCCGTCAACGCCACTTACGGCGTCTCGATGGTGACCGCCCGGGTCGACGAGGTGGTGGCTGGAATGCCCGCCGAGAAGGCCGGCATCAAGCCCGGCGACGTCATCACCGACATCGACGGCTGGAGCATCGAAAGCCTCGAGGACGTGGTCAAGATCGTCACCGCCGGTGCCGGCCGCAGCCTCGAAATTTCCGTCGACCGCGAAGGCAAAACGCACACGTTCCACGTGATTCCGGCTTCCAAGAAGCAAGACAGCGATCTCGGCGTCACGCTGAACCTCGGGGACATCGGCATCAACCGCGTGCTCCCGGCGCGCGTCGGCACGGTGCTCGCGGGCTCGCCGGCCGAGCAAGCCGGCATTGCCCCCGGCGACGTCATCACGGCCATCGACGGCAAGCCGATCACCTCGTTCGAGGACGTCGTCAGCATGGTCGGGCCGGCCGCCGAGCGCACGCTCGCGATCACCCTCGACCGCGACGGGACGAGCCTCAGCATCGCCGTGGTGCCCAAGGCCGTAGACGGGAAAAAGCCCGACGGCACGCCCATTAAGCTCGGCC
>JBFXEP010000400.1:0-3534 GCA_050179995.1 Hyphomicrobium sp. | reverse complement strand
ACGATGTAGGTGTCCACCCGCGCAGTCAGGTCGGTGCCGACCGTGTGATGCTGGGTGATGTATTCTCTGGCACAGCGGGAAAGCGGCAAGAGGTGAGGTTGCGAATCCATCTCCCGGTGCTGTAGCATAGCGCGGGTGACTGCGGAATGCATTTTGACATCACGACGCGCACGAGGAGGCCCGCCATGCGTAAGCGCACGAATTCAGGGCAACCGGCATCACCCGCCGAGGTGCGGGACGTTCTTCACGTCAATCTTGTGGCGACCGCGCAGCATCACCTGCGCTGGCTGATCGACTTCGCCCAGCGTAGCCTCGGTACGGCGGAGGCGAAGCATCAGGCCGACAATGAGGTGCTCCACTTCTGCCGGGAGTGGTACTACCGCCGGTGGGCGAGCGGTGCTGGCGCCATGGCGATGCTCAGCTTCGACGAGACGCTCGACGCACGTCGACTACAGCCGATCGCCAAGGCGTCTGTAGCCTTTCTGGAAAAACCGGACCCGAGGAAGCGCCGGCCTCGCTTTTACTTCGACGACTGCCCGGTCCGATTCAGCCTGACGTGGACCGACACCGGGAACCTCGTCACGTTCACCGAGGGGCGTACCGCGGAAGCGAACTTCGTTGCCGCGATCGTCAGTCTTCTCGACACACTCCGGGAGCAGCTACGGCGCTGCGCGCGTTGTGGCCGCCTTTTTAGCGCCGGGCGGCCGTCACAAGTTTACTGCACAAAGCGATGCCAAAACGCAGCAACGAGCGCAGCCTATCGTGCAGCGCACCCCAAAACGGTCACTCGAGCCCGCCGCGACCGCCGAAAGCGGCAGGCACGGCGGCAACGCGCAGATGCCCTGCGCATAGAAGCGCACCCTAATCCGTTCGGCCGACCGTAATAGTCGGCACCCTCGGTGGACACCCAAAACCGGCCAGTGATGGACGGGTGAAAACCGGCCAGTCGTAGCTCCGGGCAAGGCATTGACGCCGCCGCCGACCGCTGAGGTCGGCAGCGGGATGGGCAATGTCTTGAGCGAGGGGAAACGACAGCAGGTGATTGCGCTGGGGCGGCTGGGATGGCCGCTGCGGCGCATCGAGGCCGAGACGGGCGTGCGGCGGGAGACCGCCAGCGCATACCTGAAGACCGCCGGCGTCCCGGTGCGGGCGGAGCGGACCCGCCGCCCGCCAAAACCGGCCAGTGGGGTGTCCACCGACTCGGGGACGGCAAAACCGGCCAGTCTGGAGGGGGTGTCCACCGACTCGGTGGGGCCGCCGAGCGCCTGCGAGCCGTACCGCGAGGTCATCGCGGCCGCGCTCGCCCGCGGGCGCAACGCAGTTGCGATCTACCAGGACCTGGTCGATGGCCACGGCTTCGGGGCGGGATACCCCAGCGTGAAGCGCTTCGTGCGCCGGCTGCGCCAGGCCAGTCCGGCGGCAGCGCGGGCGATCATCCAGACGGCGCCGGGCGAGGAAGCGCAGGTCGATTACGGCGAGGGCCCGCTGATCCGCGATCCCGGCACCGGCAAGTACCGCCGCAGCCGGCTCTTCGTGCTGACGCTCGGCTACAGCCGCAAGTGCGTGCGGCTGCTGACGCTGCGGTCGAGCGCGCGGATCTGGGCGGAGTTGCACGAGCAGGCGTTTCGCCGCCTCGGCGGCGCGCCGCGGGTCGTCGTCCTCGACAATCTCAAGGAGGGCGTCCTGCGCGCCGACTGGTACGAGCCGACACTCAATCCGCTCTTCCGCGACGTGCTCGCGCACTACGGCGTCACCGCGCTGCCGTGCCGCGTCGGCGATCCCGACCGCAAGGGCAAGGTGGAAGCCGGCGTCGGGCACGCGCAGCGCACGCCGCTCAAGGGCCTGCGCTTCGACGACGTGGCCAGCGCCCAGACCTATCTCGACCACTGGGAAGAGCGCTGGGCCGACACCCGCATCCACGGCACCACCAAGCGCCAGGTGGCGGCGATGTACGCCGAGGAGCGCCCGCATCTGCAGCCGCTGCCGGTCGAGCCGTTTCGCTACTACCAGTACGGCGACCGCGTCGTGCACCTCGACGGGCACATCGAGGTCGAACGCGCCTACTACTCGGTGCCGCCGGGGCGGATCAGCACGACGGTCGCCGTGCAGTGGGACGGACACGTCGTGCGCATCCTCGAGCGCGGCAGCGGGCGGCTGCTGCGCGAGCACCGTCGCGATCACCCGGGCCGCTACCGGACGCGCGAGGAGGATCGCCCGGCGCGCACGCCGCCGAGCGTGCAGCAGCTCCTGCACCGCGCCGCGCAGGTCGGGCCGGCCATCGGCGTGCTCTGCCGGCACATCGAGCAGCGCGACGGCGCGCTCGGCGTCCGCCGCATCCTCGGCGTCCTGGCCCTCGCCCGCCAGCACGGCGCCGAGGCCGTCAACGACGCGTGCACGGCGGCGTGCGACCTCGGCCAGCCCACCTACCGCTTCGTCCGCCGCTTCCTCGAACGCTGTCCGCGTCCGCCGCTGGCGCTGCGCCAGATCGACCCACTCATCCGCGAGCTCACCCAGTACCGCGATCTCATCGCGGCGCACGCCGCGTCGCCGACGACAGAGGAGCCCTCATGACCCTGCCCGAACTCACCAAAGCGCTCTGCCACCTTCGCCTCGGCGGCATGGCCGCGCTGCTCGAGCTGCGGCTGCAGCAGGCGCACACCGAACGCCTGGCGCCCCTCGACCTGCTCTCGGTGCTCGTCGCCGACGAGCTGACCCGCCGCGCCGATCGGCTCCTGGAGCGCCGCCGCAAACAGGCGCGCTTCCGCGATGCCGGCAAGACGCTCGACACCTTCGACTTCGACTTCAATCGCAAGATGGACCGCGCCCTGGTCTATCAGCTCGCCACCGCGCGCTTCGTCGCCGAGCACGCCGACGTGCTTCTGCTCGGGCCGCCCGGCACCGGCAAGAGCCATCTCGCGCAGGCGCTCGGACACGCCGCCATCCAGCAGGGCTACCAGGTCCGCTACCGCGAGGCCTTCCTGCTCCTCGAGGAGCTCGCCGATGCGACGCTCGACGGCACGCGCAAGGCCTACATCGCCGATCTGACCGCCGCGCCGCTGCTTATCATCGACGATCTCGCCATGCGCAAGCTGCCGCTCTCCGCCGCCGAGGACCTCCTGGAGATCATCATGCGTCGCCACGGCCGCGCCTCCACCATCCTCACCTCGAACCGGCCCGTCGAGGACTGGGGCAAGCTGCTCGGCGACACGCCGGCGGTCACCGCCATGCTCGATCGGCTCCTCGAGCACGGCTACGTCGTCACCTGCGGGCCGAAGAGCTGGCGGATGAAGACCCACGCCAGCTTGCGTCGGGAGGGTCCGCCTCAGTAAACGCTACCCGCCTTGCCCGCCTGCGACTGGCCGGTTTTGACCCGTCCACGACTGGCCGGTTTTGACCTGTCCACCGAGGTTCTGCGTGCTCACCCGCAGCTCCAGCGGTGGGCAGCCCAGTGGCGACGGCAGTGACGAACACTCCTGCGGGCGACCGGCAATTTGCGCGCATGCCGCGGGTCGTCCGCGTGCCGTCGCTGAAGAT
>JBFXEP010000399.1:0-3542 GCA_050179995.1 Hyphomicrobium sp. | reverse complement strand
TGACGCCGGTCTCCTCCTCGAGCTCGCGGAAGGCGGCCTCGATCGGCGCCTCGCCCGGCAGGAGGCCGCCCTGCGGCATCTGCCAGACATAAGCCGACTTGTCGCCCACCCACTTCGGCAGGCGCCGTCCGGTGAAGACGCGCCCGTCGCGGTTGATCAGCATGATGCCGACGCCTGAGCGGTAGGGGAGATCGAGGGGGGGCTGGTTCAGCGTTGCCTGGGTCATTTGCGTCCGAAGAAGGGTATCGGCCGGAACGCACGCCAAGCGTGCCGTCGGTCGAATCGAAAACATTATTCTACGCAGCAATTTAACGGCTTTTTGACGGGCCGTCTGTGCCCTGCGGAATATTCATGGACGCGCCCAGAGGGGCTCGAAATGGCGGAGCACCTCCTCATAGACGTCCCGCTTGAAGGGGACGACGGATGAGGTGAGCTCGGCGCGATGGCACCAGCGCCAGGCCACGAACTCGGCGTTGGGGGTGCCCGGCAGGCCGAGGTCGACCTCGCTGTCGTCGCCCAGGAAACGGAGCGCGAACCACTTCTGGCGCTGGCCGCGATAGCGGCCGCCCCAGGCCTTGCCGACAAGATGCGCGGGCAGGTCGTAGGTCAGCCAATCCGGCGTTTCCGCAAGGATTTCAACACTTTTAATGGCGGTTTCCTCGCTGAGCTCGCGCAGGGCCGCGCCGCGCGGGTCCTCGTTCTCGTCGATGCCGCCCTGGGGCATCTGCCACCATGTGCCGCGGCCTTCGGCGTCGCCGGGTGCGTCGGCCCGCTGTCCGACCCAGATCAGCCCCGCGCGGTTGATGACCATGACGCCGACGCAGGGTCGATAGCCGAGCGCGGTGGGATCGATGGTGGCGTCCGTCATGCGGTTCTCCTCCTTGCGGGACCGGGCACGCGCCCGGTTGCCACACCCCAAAAACGGTGATGGGCGCTCGTGGCGCCCATCACAACAAGCCTAAAGCTGTGGGCGTTCCCTGATCAGTTCGGAACCGTGCTCTTCGATTCGTCGGAGGCCGGCGCATCGGCCGACGGCTGGGTGGCGGGCTTGGCCACCGTCTCGCCCACGGCCTCGCCGCGCAGGAACTTCAGCGCGTACTGGAGCTGGGTGTCCTTCTCCGGTTCCTTGGGCACATAGGCCGACGAGCCCGATTCCTCTTTCGGCTCCTCTTTCGATTCTGCGCCGTCAGCCGGTTGCTCGCTCTCCTTGGCAGGCTCGGCCGTTGCCGGCTTCTCGTTCTCGCCCCGCAGATGGCCGCGCAGGCTCGCCTCGCCGCGCGGCTTTTCGGGCGCCTTGCCCTTGAGCTCCTCGGGAAGCTCCTGCTCGACGACGATGTCCGGGTCGATGCCCTTGGCCTGGATGGAGCGGTTGGACGGCGTGTAGTAGCGCGCCGTGGTGAGACGGATGGCGCCGTTGGCCCCGAGCGGGATGATGGTCTGCACCGAGCCCTTGCCGAACGAGCGGGTGCCGATGATGGTGGCCCGCTTGTGGTCCTTCAGGGCGCCGGCGACGATCTCGGAAGCCGAGGCCGAGCCGCCGTTGATCAGCACGACGACGGGCTTGCCCTCGGCGGTGTCGCCGGGGCGGGCCTGGGCGCGCTGCGTCTCCTCGTTGTTGCGGCCCTTGGTGAGCACGATGGCGCCGCGATCGAGGAAGTCGTCGGAGACGGCGATGGCCTGGTCGAGCAGGCCGCCCGGGTTGTTGCGCAGGTCGATGATGAAGCCGCGCAGCTTCGGGCCGATCTCCTTCTTCAGCGCGTCCATGGCCTTGACGAGGTTGGCGTGGGTCTGCTCGTTGAAGGTCGTCACCTTGAGGTAGGCAATGTCGCCCTCGGCGCGGGCCTTGACCGCGTTGATGCGGATGAAGTCGCGCACGATCTTGACGTCGAACGGATCGTCCTTGCCCTTGCGCACGATGGTGAGCGTGATCGGCGTGTTGACCGGGCCGCGCATCTTCTCGACCGCCTGCTCAAGCGTCAGGCCCGAGATCTGCTCGTTGTCGAGGTGGGTGATGAGGTCGTTGGCCTGCACGCCGGCCTTGGAGGCGGGCGTATCGTCGATCGGTGCGACCACCTTGACGATGCCGTTCTCCATGGTGACCTCGATGCCGAGGCCGCCGAACTCGCCGCGCGTCTGCACCTGCATGTCGCGGTAGTTCTTCGGGCTCATGTACGAGGAGTGCGGATCGAGCGCCGCCAACATGCCGTTGATCGCGCTCTCGATCAACATGGTGTCGTCGGGCTTCTCGACGTAGTCGGAGCGGACGCGCTCGAAGACGTCGCCGAACAGGTCGAGCTGGCGATAGAGCTCGGAGTTCGGCGAGTTGGCCGAGTAGGTCTGGGTGACGTTGAAGACCGTCGTCGCCGCGGCGAGACCCGTCATCGTCAGAAACGTCCAGAACACGAAATCGGTCTTGCGCATCATTCCTGTACCTTCTGCGTGGGAGCCCACCACGGGGCCGAGTCTACGGGGTCGCCGTCCTTGCGGAATTCGACGTATAGGACCGGGGCGCTGGATTGGGCGGGCTGACCCATCCCCGTCTTGGAGGCCAGCTGTGCCGTGCGCGGCGCACCACTCATCGTTCCGATCGGTTCGGCGGCAAGGACGAACTGGCCCGGGCCGACGTCCATCTGTGACAGTCCTGCAATCAAAACATGATACCCGCCGCCGGCGTTGATGATCAAGAGTTGCCCGTAGCTGCGGAACTCGCCGGCGTAAACAACCCATCCGTCGCAAGGAGCGGTGACGCGGGCCCCGAAGCGGGTTTCGATCACGATGCCCTTGGACGTCCCTCCATATTGGGTCTTATCGCCAAATCCCAAGGCCCGCCGGCCGCGCGCCGGCAGCGGCAGCTTGCCTTTGGCGGCCTGGAAGGGGATCGCCGGGGCGATGAGGTCGTGCTTGCCGGCCCCGCCAAGGGACGTGTTGGTCGGGGCAAGCTCCACGATCGAGGGAGGGGTCTCGCGCCCGGCCGGAGGCGTGATCATGGCCACGGCCTCGCCGGGAGGCGCCGGCACGGCAGCAGGCGAGGTCTCGACGGCCGTTTCGCGCGCTATGGCGCCGGTCGCTTCGGGGGCGGCTCCGGCGCCCGGCTGCGGCGCCGGCGGCAGCATGGCGACGACGTCCTCGCCGGCTCCCTTCGGCGCGCCCGGCTCGTCTTTCGGCCCGGCGGCGGGGATCGGGGGAGCGGTCGCCACCTGGCGGCTCAACTTGGCGATGAGCTCGCCGAGGTCGGTGACGTTCTTGGCGATCTCGGCGGTGGCGGCGCGTACCTGGGAAAGCTCGGCCTGGCGCTCGGAGAGGGATTGCTTCTTCGATTCGAGCAAGCTCGCGAGGCGGGTCTGCGTGGTGGCGAGGCGCTCGGTCTCGGCGCGCAGGTTGTCGGCTTCGCGGCGGATGTTGTCCTTGACCGCCATCAGCTCGCCGAGCTTGGCGGAGAGCACCTTGGCTTCGTCGCGCAGGCCCGGGAAGGCGATGCCGAGCAGCATGGCGCTGCGCACCATCTCGAGCGCGTCCTCGCGGCGCGTGATCATCACGGGCGG
>JBFXEP010000398.1:0-3563 GCA_050179995.1 Hyphomicrobium sp. | reverse complement strand
CTCCACGACCAGTTGCGCGCCATCGAGCAACTGTCGCAGCTTACCGCGCGCTCGATCTCCGGGCGGGACGTCTCGCCGCCGACGCATTCCTCCTACGGCATGGGCGGCGGCAGCACGGGCACGCTGACCGGGTCCTATGTGTCCGAGACGCGCGGCGCGCCCTACCGGTCGCCGCAGCAGCCCTACCAGCCGGCCTTGCCGCGCCCGGCCGCCCCTCCCCCGCCGTCCGGCGACGGCCGCGAGGGATGGTCGCTCGGTGACCTTCTGGCGCGCGCGTCGCTCGACGAGGAGGGCCATGGAGGCGGAGGACGCCATCAGGCGCCTCCGCAGGCACCGCCGATGCCGTTCCAGAACCAGATCGATGCCATCGCGCGCGCGCTCGACCCGGCGACGACGGCGGCGCTCTGGCAGCGCGTCGCGGCAGGCCAGCGCGGGGTCATGGCGCGCAGCATCTACACGCTTGAGGGGCGCGATATCTTCGACGACCTCAGCATACGCTATCGGACCGATGGCGACCTGCAGCGCACCATCAATCACTACCTGATCGACTTCGAGAACATCCGCCGCGACGCCGAGCAGCGCGATCCCTCGGGGCGGGCCGTCAACGCGCACCTTCTCTCCGACATGGGGCGCGTGTACCTCTTCCTCGCGCACGTGAGCGGGCGCATCACGTAGCCCGAACCCGCGATGTCCTCTCCTGCTCTCTCCGTGGCCATCGAGCGGTTTCCGCTCAAGGTGCCGTTCGTCATCGCGCGCGGCGCGAAGACGGAAGCCGTCGTCGTGCGCGTGACGCTCAACGATGGCGCGTACGCAGGACAGGGCGAGTGCACGCCCTACGCGCGCTACGGCGAGACGCCGGAGGGTGTCGTCGCGGCGATCGAGACGGCGGGCCGAATTCCGGGGGCGCTTGCGAGCCGGGAGGCACTGTCCGCTGTGCTACCTGCCGGTGCGGCGCGCAACGCGCTCGATTGCGCGCTGTGGGACCTCGAGGCCAAGGCTGCAGGCATTTCCGCACACGAGCGCGCGGGCGTACAGAGCATCGGCGGCGTCGAGACCTGCTACACGCTGAGCCTCGATGCGCCCGAGGCCATGGCGCGCGCCGCGGAGGCCGCCCGCGCGCACAAGCTTCTCAAGCTCAAGCTCGGGGGCGCGGGCGACATGGATCGCATGGCGGCGGTGCGGCAGGCGCGTCCCGACGCGCGGCTCGTGGCGGACGCCAACGAGGCGTGGAGCGAGGACATGCTGGGGCCGTTCCTCGCCTCGGCCATGGCCAGCGATTTCGAGCTCATCGAGCAGCCGCTTCCGGCCGGCGCCGACGACATGCTCGACGGGCTCATGCATTCGGTGCCGGTGTGCGCCGATGAAAGCGTGCACACGCGCGCCGACCTCGCCGCAATCGCGCATCGCTATGCGGCGGTCAACATCAAGCTCGACAAGGCGGGCGGGCTGACGGAGGCCTTGGCGCTCAGAGATGCGGCGCGCGCGGCGGGCCTGCAGGTGATGGTCGGCTCCATGGTGGCGACGTCGCTCGCCGTCGCGCCGGCGCTTCTTCTCGCGCAAGGCGCCGATTGGGTGGACCTCGACGGGCCGCTGCTGCTAGCGTCGGATCGCGCGCCTGCGGTGCGCCTCGAGGGGGGCCTGCTCTATCCCGCACCGAGGGAGCTGTGGGGCTGATCTCCCTTCCGTCATTCCGGGCGAAGCGACCCCGGACTTGATCCGGGGGAGCGAGACCCGGAACCCAGCGGAAGAGTCGTCGAAGACGTGAAAGATCTATGGCTCTGCGGTCGCCCCGGCTCAGGGGCCGGCGCTTGCTTGGCCGGAATGACGACTACGCTGATTTGGCGTCATCCCAGAGGAGGCCGCCGGTCCAGCGGGCGCGGACGATGAGAGCGGCGGCGAAGCCCACGGCGGCGAGCGCGGCCATGGCGAGATAGGCCTGCACGCCGATCCTGGCATAGAGCCAACCGGACGACAGCGTCGCGGCGCCCATGAGCACGCCCGAGGCGACCGTGGCATAGAGCGCCTGCGCCGTTCCCTGGGCGCCCTCCGGCACGGCGCGGGCGATGAAGTGCATGGCGCCGAGGTGGGAGGCGCCGTAGGTCAGCGTGTGCAGCGTCTGGAGCGGGAAAAGGGCCAGCAAGGGCGGGCTGACACTCATGAGCACCCAGCGCGCGGCGGAGGCCGCCGTGGCCGCGACGAGGAGCGTCGTCGGGCCCCATCGGCGCACGGCGTAGTCCGAATAGGCAAAGAGCGCCACCTCGCCGACGATGGCGATGGCCCAGAGCACGCCGACCCATGCCGTGGAGATGCCCTGCGCATGCCAGTGCAGCGCGCCGAAGGCGTAGAACATGCCGTGCGCAGCCTGGGCGCACCCGGCGGCGACGAGGAAGGCCAGGAACAGGGGCGAGGCGACGAGCTTGCGGGCCTCCTCGAGGTTGCTCGCATTTCGGGCCCGACTGTCGGGCGAAGGGGATTGCAGAACGGCGGGCGTCGTGAACCCCTCCGCGCCGGGTACTGCCGCCGGCTCGCCTTCCGCGCGCCGGCGCGAGGAATTGCCACCGGCCCGCTCAGGCAACGCCCAGGCGCAGGCGACGGTGGCCACCATGCTGGCAAGGATGCAGCCGGTGACGGCGCCGGTGCCGACATGGTCGATCAGCCAGCCGCCTATGAAACCCGCGGCGACGAAGGTGATGGAGCCCCAGAGCCGCATGCGCCCGTAGTCGAGGGCGTGCGCGCGGGCTCCGGCGACGGCGAGCGTTTCGGTGAGGGGCACGATGGATGAGAGCGCGATGGCGAACGGGACGGCCAGGAGAAAGATCGGCCAGAAGGTCTGCATCCGAGTGAAGAGGACGGCCAAGAGAAGCGCGAGCCAGGCCAGGCCGTTGATCAGAGCGCGGTGACGGCCGCTGGCGTCGGCCCAGAGCGCCACGGCGGGTGTGATAAGCACGCGCAGGAAATAGGGTGCCGCCGTGATGGCGGCGATCTGCTCGGCGGTGAGGCCGCGTACGTCGAGCCAGACCGGCAGGTAGGGCAGGTGCACGCCGTAGACGGCAAACAGGGCTCCGTAGAATGTGGCGAGGCGCAGGCCGTAGGAGGCGCGGGCATCCGGCGCGAGCGTGCGTGTGCGCCACCCTCCCCTGCCCGGCTCTCTCCCCATGTCCGCTCGCACGATGTCCGCTCGCCCGCGTTACGGTTGTGCCGGGCGCGCACCCGGTTGCGGGCGTTTAGCAGAGGTTTGGCGTGGGAGCGAGGGCGCTTCGGGCAAAGAAAAAACCGGTCCGGATGGTTCCGGACCGGTTTTTGCCGAGCTGAACAGCGTCCCTGATCGCCGGTCGGCTCCCCCCAAAGTAGGTAGTGACGTGCGCTGCTCGATCGCCCCCCGACGTCGGCGCGGCACGTCCTTAGAGTTGCAGAAGCGTGCAGACGTGACAAGACGGTGGCAGCATTGGGGCATGCAATGCGGAGTTGGCGATGCAGGGTGGCAACAGTTGGTCGGCTCACTGTCGCCGGATTGCATGCAGGTGGTCGACGGGGCCGTTGCCGTGTCCGACGCCGAGGGTGCG
>JBFXEP010000397.1:0-3564 GCA_050179995.1 Hyphomicrobium sp. | reverse complement strand
GCCCGCCGCGAGCGCATCCTCGACGCCGCGGAGATCTGCTTTGCGCGCGCGGGATTCCATCGCTGCACCATGCAGGACATCTGCAAGGAGGCCGGCGTCAGCCCCGGCGCGCTCTACGTCTACTTCTGCTCCAAGGAGGAGCTGATCGCCGGCATCGTCGAGCGTGATCGCGCCAAGCTCGCCTCCGAGCTGGCCGAGCTCTCGAGCGCCCCGGACCTGATGTCGGCGCTGGCCAAGCTCGGCGAGCACTACACCATGGAGGAGCCGCGTCATAAGCGCGTGCTCGGACTCGAGATCGGCAGCGAGGCGACCCGCAACCCCGCCGTCAACGCCACGTTCGCCTCCGTCGACGCGTTCTGCCGCAGGAGCTTCGAGCAGGTGTTCGAGCGCGCCATCGAGGACGGCAAGATCACGCCTGACGATGATCCTCACACGCTCTCTGAGGTGCTGTCGCTGATCGGCGATGGCCTGTTCTGGCGCCGCGCCGTCGATCCGAGCTTCGATGCCCAGAAGGTGCTGCCCGTGCTCGTCCGCATGGTGAGCGCGCTCCTGAACCCCGTGGCCGGCGAGATCGAAGCGCAGGGCGCCCTGAGCCGCACCAAACCCAGAACCAAATCCAAAGCCAAAGTCGAGGCTGCCCGATGAGAGCGCGTACCATCGTCATTCTCCTGGGCGTCGCCGCGCTGGGCTTTGCCGCCTACGAGTCCGGCCTCGTTGCGCCGTTCCTCCAGTCGATTGCAGCGAAACACGCCGAGAAGTCCGCCGCGGAGACGGCTGCGCCCGAGCCGCCGGCGCCCGCCGTGTCCGTGGTCGAGGCCGCAAAGCACGAATTCGTCGAGACCGTGCTGGTCACGGGCTCCTTCGCCGCCCGCGAGGAGATCCTGGTTGCGCCCGAGGTCGACGGCCTGCGCGTGCTCGAGCTCAAGGCCGAGGAGGGCGACTTCGTGAAGAAGGGCGACCTGCTCGCCATCCTCGTCACCGAGCAGATCGAGACCCAGCTTGACGCCAACGCGGCGGCGCTCACGAGCGCCAGGGCGTCGATCGAGCGCGCAAAAAGCTCCATTGCCGAGATGCAGGCCCGCGTCGCCGAGGCCAAAGCCCAGCTCGATCGTGCCCGCCCCCTCGTCAAGGATGGATACCTCTCGGAGAGCGTTTTCGACCAGCGCGAGGTGGCCTACAAGGCGGCCGACGCGCAGCTCGAATCGGCGAAGGGCATGCTCGCCGAGGCCGAGGCCCAGAAAGGACAGATCGAGGCGCAGCGCCGCGAGCTCGAATGGCGCCGCGGCCGCTCCGAGGTTCGCGCCCCCGCCGACGGCCTCGTGAGCAAGCGCGCCGGACGCATCGGCGGCATCGCCACCGCTAGCACGCTCACCGGCGGCGACACCATGTTCCGCATCATCGAGAAGGGCGAGATCGAGCTCGACGCAGAGGTCGCCGAGACTCACCTCTGGAAGGTGAAGGCCGGGCAGAAGGCGCGCGTGACTGGGCCTGGCGGCATCGAGGTGGACGGCACCGTGCGCCTCGTCTCGCCCGAGGTCGACAAGGCGACGCGCCTCGGCCACGTGCGCATCTTCCTCGGCGCCCGCCCCGAGCTCAAGGTCGGCTCCTTCGGCCGCGGCACCGTCGAGACTGGTCGCGGCGAGGCCATCGCCGTGCCCCTCTCCGCCGTGCTCTACGGCGCCGGGGGAGCGAGCGTGCAGCGCGTCGTCGGCGGCAAGGTTGAGACCCGCAGCGTCAAGACGGGGCGCGAGACCGGCGGCCTGATCGCCATCGAGAGCGGCATCGGTGAAGGCGATCTCATCGTCGCCAAGGCCGGCACCTTCCTGCGCGACGGCGACGCCGTGCGCGCCGTGAAGCCCGACGCCGTCATGAGCCAGAAGGCCGTCCAGGAGGCCAGCCAATGAACATTTCGGCCTGGTCGATCCGCAATCCGGTCCCGTCGCTCGTGCTGTTCCTGGTGCTGATGGTGCTCGGCGTGCTGAGCTTCCGGGCACTCCCCGTGACGCGCTTCCCGAACATCGACGTGCCCGTCATCCAGGCCCGCATCTATCAGGCCGGCGCCGCGCCGTCCGAGCTCGAGACGCAGGTAACGAAGCGCGTCGAGGACGCCATCGCCGGCGTCAACGGCGTGAAGCACATCACGTCCGCCATCACCGAAGGCTCGTCCGTGACCACGGTCGAATTCCGCCTCGAGATCGACCCCGACCGCGCGCTGAATGACGTCAAGGATGCCGTGCAGCGCATCCGCACCGACCTGCCGCGCACCATCGAGGAGCCGGTCGTCACACGCATCGAGATCGAGGGTCTGCCGGTCGTCTCCTACGCGGCGCGTGCCCCCGCCATGACTCCGGAGCAGCTCTCGTGGTTCGTCGACGACACGCTCGTGCGGCTCCTGCAGGGCGTGAAGGGCGTATCTGAGGTGCGCCGCATGGGCGGCGTGCTGCGCGAGATCCGCGTCAACCTAGATCCCGACCGCCTGCTGGCGCTCGGCACTACCGCCGGCGACGTCAACCGCCAGGTGCGCGCCTCGAACATCAACCTGGCGGGCGGGCGCGGCGAGATCGCGGGGCGCGAGCAGGCCATCCGCACGCTGGCGAGCAAGCAGACGGTGGCCGAGCTCGCCGAGACCATGATCGCGCTGCCGGGCGGCCGCAAGGTGCGCCTCGATCAGCTCGGCACGGTCACCGACGAGATCGAGGAGCCGCGCACCTTCGCCAAGCTCGACGGGGAGGGCATCGTCGCCTTCTCCATCTCGCGCGCCAAGGGCGAGAGCGACACCACCGTCGCCGCTGCGGCGGCGGCGAAGATCGAGGAGATCGGGAAGCTCTACCCCGACGTCTCGCTGCAGCGCATCGACAACACGGTCGACTACACGTTCGGCGTCTATCAATCGACCATGAAGACGCTGCTCGAGGGCGCGGCGCTGGCCATCATCGTCGTCTTCCTGTTCCTGCGCGACTGGCGCGCCACCGCCATCGCCGCCATCGCGCTGCCGCTCTCCATCATCCCCGCCTTCTGGGCCATGTCGGCGATGGGCTTCTCGCTCAATCTCGTGAGCCTGCTCGCCGTCACCATCGTCACGGGCATCCTGGTCGACGACGCCATCGTCGAGATCGAGAACATCGTGCGCCACATTCAGATGGGCAAGACGCCCTACCGCGCCGCGCTCGAGGCCGCCGACGAGATTGGCCTCGCCGTCATCGCCATCACCACGACCATCATCGCCGTCTTTACGCCGGTGTCGTTCATGGGCGGCATCGCCGGCCAGTACTTCAAGCAGTTCGGCCTCACGGTCGCCGCGGCGGTCTTCTTCTCGCTGCTCGTCGCGCGCTTGATCACGCCGCTGCTCGCCGCCTACTTCATGCGTGCCCACGACCACGTGGCCGAGGAGGGCCGCCTGATGCGGGCCTATACGCGCCTCGTCGGCTGGTCCGTGCGTCACCACGTCGCCACCGTCGGCCTCGGCCTCATGATTTTCATGGGCTCCATCGGCAGCTTCTACCTCCTGCCGTCCGGGTTCATCCCGCAGGAGGACTCGGGGCGCATGCTGCTCGGCGTCGAGCT
>JBFXEP010000396.1:0-3589 GCA_050179995.1 Hyphomicrobium sp. | reverse complement strand
TGGGGCGGATCTGCGCGTACTGGACGGCAGCCGCCTTGGCGATGGTGGTCAGCGTCTCGCCGGTCGAGTCCGAGACGAGATGCAGGTGGAAGTAGCTCGGCTGGCTGTTGGCCATCTGTGGATCAGGTGTTCTCTCTCGCCGGGAGGGGTCGGGCGGACCGGCGGAATGTGGGTAAGGCGTGCCGGTTGTCCACGGAGATACTCATATCATGGCCGATGTGGGTTGATTTTCTCATGCGGGGCTCCGCCCTGTCGAATGTCGGGTGCTCGACAGCCAGCCCCACGCTATCGACACGACATCCACAGCGGGCATTCACCAAAGGGGGCGAGCAAGTGATTGACTCGGCTCGGTTGAGACGGGCCTAGTGGCGCCGCTGCGGGCTGCCCCCCAGGGCTAGGGCCGGGGCCATCCCGCGGTGGAAAGGCTTGGGAGAGGGCTTGGACAAGGAAGTCTCCCCGTAACCCACGGTCCTAATAACAATAACAACAGTTCTAAGGATTCTTCTTTTTGATTGAAGGGAAGACGATGGGTGAGGGTGGAGGGCGCCGCAAATTTCTCGAGCCGTTCCGGGGCGAGGTGCCCGACGTGCCGCCGATCTGGCTCATGCGGCAGGCGGGGCGCTATCTCCCGGAGTACCGGGCGTTGCGTGCCGAGGCCGGGGATTTTCTCACCCTCTGCTACACGCCGAAGCTCGCGGCCGAGGTGACGCTGCAGCCGATCCGCCGCTACGGGTTCGACGCGGCCATTCTGTTCTCGGATATTCTCGTGGTGCCGGATGCGCTCGGGCAGGCGGTGCGGTTCGCCGAAGGCGAGGGGCCACGGCTGGATCCGATCCGGTCCACAGATGCCGTGGGGCGGCTCGATCTCGCGCGGGCGACCGCGAAGTTCGATATCGTGGCGGAGACGGTGGCGCGCCTGCGGCAGGATTTGCCCGCTGAGACGGCGCTGATCGGTTTCTGCGCGGCACCGTGGACGGTTGCGACCTACATGGTGCAGGGACAGGGTTCGGCCGATCAGGTGGAGGCGCGGCTTTGGGCCTATCGCGATCCGGACGGGTTCGAGGCGCTGATCGCGCTTCTCGTCGCGGCGTCGATCGACTACCTCGACCGGCAGGTGCGGGCGGGGGCTGATTGTCTCATGGTCTTCGACACTTGGGCGGGGTCGCTACCGGACGACGAGTTCGACCGCTGGGTGGTGGCACCGACGCGGGCGATCCGCGAGGCGGTGCGGGATCTGCACCCGGATGTTCCGATCATCGGCTTTCCGCGCGGGGCGGGGGCGACGGCGGTCTGGTACGTCTCGGAGACGGGCGTCGACGGCATCGGATGCGATACGGCCACGCCGCCGTTCGTGATGAGCGAGGCCTTCGACGAGGAGGACGTGGTGGTGCAGGGCAATCTCGACCCGCTCCTGCTGGTGGCGGGCGGAGATCGGCTCGACGAACGTGTGGACGAGATCCTCGACCTCATGCGCGGCAAGAGATTCATCTTCAACCTGGGGCATGGAATCGTGCCACAAACCCCGCCCGAGAACGTGGCGCGGCTCGTCGCTCGGGTGCGGGGTCAGGGCTAGATTTTCTGTTGGGATCAGATGGTGCGAGCTCACTCGAGCGGATTCTTGCTTGGCCCTGTGTCCCGGACGAGGCTCCGGTCATGCTGGAAGCATGACTCCGGCATGACGCCTTCGCTTTTCCGGGACGACAGGGGGGGCGTTCCGCTCCATCGGTCATCCCGGCCCAGCGACGGCACGGAGCGGCGTCATGCAGAGCCGGGACCCAGGGGTCGCCGGCAGAGCGGTTGGGGTGCATGACGGAGGCGAGCAGGAGCGAGGTCTCGCCTGGCCGAAGGGCGGCGGTGGCGATCGGGGTGACGGCGGCCCTGTGTCTTGCTGTCGCGGTGCTGGCGGGGGAGGCGGCCTATCCCTGGCTCAAGGCGGTGCATGTCATCGCCGTCATCTCGTGGATGGCGGGCATGCTCTACCTGCCGCGACTCTTCATCTACCACACGGAGGCGGCGCCCGGCTCGGAGATGAGCGCGACGTTCAAGGTCATGGAGCGCCGTCTGCTCACCCTCATCATCAACCCGGCGATGATCCTGACCTGGGCGCTAGGGCTCTGGCTCGCCTGGCAGGGCGGGCATTTCGGCGCGGGGTGGTTCCACGCCAAACTCGCGCTGGTGCTGGCGCTCTCCGGCGTTCATGGTTTCTTCTCGGCGTCCGTCCGGCGGTTCGCTGAGGATCGCAACACGCGCTCGGTGCGCCAGTGGCGCATCTGGAACGAGGTGCCGGCCGTGCTGATGGTGGGCATCGTTATTTTGGTGGTCGTGAAACCCTTTTGAGCTTTTCGCGTTTGCGTCGAAGCACTTCCGTTGGCCGCGAACGTTTGCTATATAAGGGGGCAAATCGAATCGACCCCTGGTCTCTCCGGCTAGGGTTTTGGCCTCCCGGCGCATTGGCTATCCAGCAGGCGCCGCTCGAGCCAAACGGCTTTCCAAGCCACAAACCTCATACATTCCCCACCTTCTGGCCCGGCACAGACCTCTTTCCCACCTTGTCTGCCGTGGCTCCACTGGAGCGGTTTCATGACCGAAATGAAGCTCGAGGACCTCAAGCTCAAGTCCCCCACCGAGCTCCTAAGCTTTGCCGAGGAAGTCGGCGTCGAGAATGCCAGCACCATGCGCAAGCAGGAGCTGATGTTCGCGACGCTGAAGCAACTCGCGGCAAAGGAAATCGATATCACCGGCGTCGGCGTCGTCGAGGTGCTGCAGGACGGCTTCGGCTTCCTGCGCTCGCCCGACGCGAACTACCTTCCGGGCCCCGACGACATCTACATCTCGCCGTCGCAAATCCGCCGCTTCGCGCTGCGCACCGGCGATACGGTCGAGGGCCAGATCCGCAGCCCCAAGGAAGGCGAGCGCTACTTCGCGCTGCTCAAGGTCAACCGGATCAACTTCGAGGACCCCGAGAACGTCAAGCACAAGATCCACTTCGACAACCTGACGCCGCTCTATCCGACGAGCTGGCTCAAGATGGAGATCGAGGATCCGACCATCAAGGATCTCTCGGCGCGCGTCATCGACATCGTGGTACCGCTCGGCAAGGGGCAGCGCGCACTGATTGTCGCGCCGCCGCGCACCGGCAAGACGGTGCTTTTGCAGAACATCGCCCACTCGATCACGGCCAACCATCCGGAGTGCTACCTGATCGTGCTCCTGATCGACGAGCGGCCCGAGGAAGTCACCGACATGCAGCGCTCGGTCAAGGGCGAGGTCATCTCCTCGACCTTCGACGAGCCGGCCTCGCGGCATGTGCAGGTGTCCGAAATGGTGATCGAGAAGGCCAAGCGCCTCGTCGAGCATAAGCGCGACGTGGTGATCCTCTTGGACAGCATCACGCGTCTCGGGCGCGCCTATAACACCGTCGTTCCGTCCTCCGGCAAGGTGCTGACGGGCGGCGTCGACTCGAATGCCTTGCAGCGGCCGAAGCGCTTTTTCGGCGCGGCGCGCAACATCGAGGAGGGCGGCTCGCTGACCATCATCGCCACGGCGCTGATCGATACCGGCAGCCGCATGGACGAGGTGATCTTCGAAG
>JBFXEP010000395.1:0-3593 GCA_050179995.1 Hyphomicrobium sp. | reverse complement strand
GAGAAGCGGACGGTGACGAGATCCTCGGTGAGGTTGCCCTTGGCGTCGATGTCGGCGTTGGCCTGGGCGACGTGGTGGCGCATCTCCTCCATGGCGGAGAGATAGACCACGGTGTCGGTGACCTTGCCGTCCTTGACCTTGCGATATGGGCTCTCGATGAAGCCGTACTTGTTCACGCGCGCGAAGGTGGCGAGCGAGTTGATGAGGCCGATGTTCGGGCCTTCCGGCGTCTCGATGGGGCAGATGCGGCCGTAGTGCGTCGGGTGCACGTCGCGCACCTCGAAGCCGGCGCGCTCGCGCGTCAAGCCACCCGGGCCAAGCGCCGAAAGGCGGCGCTTGTGGGTGATCTCGGAGAGCGGGTTGGTCTGGTCCATGAACTGCGAAAGCTGCGACGAGCCGAAGAACTCGCGCACCGCCGCCGCCGCCGGCTTGGCGTTGATCAGGTCCTGCGGCATCACGGTGTCGATCTCGACCGAGCTCATGCGCTCCTTGATGGCACGCTCCATGCGGAGCAGGCCGACGCGGTACTGGTTCTCCATGAGCTCGCCGACCGAGCGCACGCGCCGGTTGCCGAGGTGGTCGATGTCGTCGATCTCACCGCGTCCGTCGCGCAGGTCGACCAGCGTCTTGATGACGGCCAGGATGTCGTCGCGGCGCAGCACGCGCATGGTGTCCGGCGCGTCGAGCTCGAGGCGCATGTTCATCTTCACGCGGCCGACGGCCGAGAGGTCGTAGCGCTCGCTGTCGAAGAACAGGCTGTGGAACAGCGTCGTCGCCGCCTCGATGGTCGGCGGCTCGCCCGGGCGCATGACCCGGTAGATGTCCATCAGCGCCTCTTCGCCGTTCGAGTTCTTGTCGATGTTCAGTGTGTTGCGGATGAACGGGCCGATGTTGACGTGGTCGATGTCAAGGATGTGGAACTCCTTGACCTTCTGGTCCTTGAGCTCGGCGAGCAGCTTGGCGTCGAGCTCGGCGCCGGCCTCGGCGTAGATCTGGCCCGTCTCGAGGTTGACGATGTCCTCGGCGATGTAGCGGCCGGCGAGGTCCTCGGACGAGACGAGCACCTCCTTCAAGCCCTTCTCGGCCAGCTCGCGCGCCTTCCGGGCGGTGATCTTCTCACCGGCCTTGGCCACCACCTCGCCGTTGCGGGCGTCCATCAGATCGGCGAGGGGGCTCATGCCGCGCATCTTCTCGGGCATGAACGGCATCTTCCAGCCGCGCTTCGACTCCTTGATCGGGATCTGCTTGTAGAAGGTCGCCAGGATCTCCTCGTCGTCGAGGCCCAGCGCATAGAGCAGCGTCGTCACCGGCAGCTTGCGGCGACGGTCGATGCGCACATAGACGTTGTCCTTGGCATCGAACTCGAAGTCGAGCCAGGAGCCGCGGTAGGGGATGATGCGGGCGGCGAACAGCAGCTTGCCCGAGGCGTGCGTACGCCCGCGGTCGTGATCGAAGAACACGCCCGGCGAGCGGTGCATCTGGGAGACGATGACGCGCTCGGTGCCGTTGATGACGAAGGTGCCGTTCAGCGTCATGAGCGGCATGTCGCCCATGTAGACGTCCTGCTCCTTGACGTCCTTGATCGACTTCGAGCCGGTCTCCTCGTTCACATCGAACACGATCAGGCGCAGCTTGACCTTGAGCGGCGCCGAGTAGGTCATGTCGCGCTGCATGCACTCGTCGACGTCGTACTTCGGCGGCTCGAACTCGTAGCGCACGAACTCGAGCGTCGCGCGGCCCGAGAAGTCGGAGATCGGGAACACGGACTTGAAGACCGCCTGCAGGCCATGATCGTCGGGACGGCCGCCGGGCGGCTCCTTGACCATGAGGAAGTCGTCATAAGAGCTTTTCTGTACTTCGATAAGGTTGGGCATCTGGGCCACCTCGCGGATGTGGCCGAACTGCTTCCTGATCCGCTTGCGACCGTTGAACGTCGTGTCCGCCATGTCCGCTCCTCATCTCGCCGGGGCCGTGCCGGGGGCTGCACGACCGCTCGTCCTTTTGCCCAGCGCGAGGTCGCCATCCCCTGCGCTTCGTTCCGGAGCGAGATCGCGTTGCGTTCTCGCTCCTGGTTTTCGATGAGACCGATGATTCACGCTTCGGACTTTGTTTCGCTGCCGATTCACGTCACGCCTGATAGGCGGCGCGACGATCGGAGCGAACAGGGTCCGCAGCAATCACGGTCTTGAACCTGCTTAAACGGCTCACCGGAGGACCTCTTCGCGGGCGAAAACCCACGGGAGAACCTCCGGAAAACCGTCTCAGACCGGCAGCAGGGCGCAGGCAACAGGCAGCAGGAAAGTCCCTGTTGCCCGCTGCCTGCTGCCCGTTGCCTTACTTCAGCTCGACGACCGCGCCCTGGTCCTCGAGCTGCTTCTTGAGCTTGGCGGCCTCGTCCTTCGAGACGCCTTCCTTCACGGTCTTGCCGCCGGCCTCGACGAGGTCCTTGGCCTCCTTGAGGCCGAGGCCCGTGATGGCGCGCACTTCCTTGATGACGTTGATCTTCTTGTCGCCGCCCGACTTCAGGATGACGGTGAACTCGGTCTGCTCCTCGACGGCAGCAGCGGCGCCGCCGGCGGCGGGAGCAGCAGCCACAGCAACGGCAGCAGCAGCCGACACGCCCCACTTCTCCTCGAGAAGTTTGGCGAGTTCGGCTGCTTCGAGAACGGTCAGCTTCGACAGGTCGTCAACGATCTTTGCCAGATCCGACATGGTATATAATCCTTACGTTTAAGCCTTCTAGGGGTGGCGCTTTGTCCCAGCTCTCAGGCCTTGGGAGCGCCGGTTCAGTTGGTCGCCCGATTGACGTCTATGCGGCGTCGCTCTGAGAGGCCTTGGCCTGGATGACGCGGGCGAGCTTCGCGCCGGGCTCCTTGATCGTGCGGGCGATTTTGGTCGCCGGCGCGTTCAAGAGACCGATCAGCTTGGCTCTCAGCTCATCAAGCGAAGGCAACTCGGCGAGGGCTTGGACGCCCTTCGCGTCAAGGACAGAGGCGCCCATCGCGCCGCCGAGGATGACGAGCTTCTCGTTCTCCTTGGCGTACTTGACGGCGACCCGGGCCGCAGCGATCGGATCCTTCGAAAAGGCCAACATGGTCGGCCCGGTGAAGAGATCCGAGATGCCCTCGGCTTTGGTATCCTTGAGCGCGAGCTTCACCAGCTTGTTCTTGGCCACCTTGACCGAGCCGCCCGCCTCTTTGACGCGTCTGCGGAACTCGGCCGATTGAGCGGCCACCATGCCGGTGTTGTGGGCAACGACGATCACGCCCGTGTCCTTCAACACGTCGTGAAGGGTCGTCACGAGCGCCGATTTTGCAGCTCTATCCACCTCAACACTCCTGGTTGCGAAGGCCCCCGTGAGGCCCTTCGCGGGTTGCACCTTGCCGCAGCTCTCTCCCCTCGCGGGGCGCCGCTGCGACGCTCGTCCTGTCCCGACCGCGCGCGAAAGCGGCACGGTGCTGACCCAGAAGGCTCAAACCGGAGATCGGCGCTCGCGCGCCTCAGTCCGGGTGGTCTCCCGTCTCATGCGGGCCCCCTCGCGAGGATTAAGCGTCACCGGTTGCCCGGATCGGCGCCCATCAATCTTGGACAGG
>JBFXEP010000394.1:0-3594 GCA_050179995.1 Hyphomicrobium sp. | reverse complement strand
GAGGCGGGCGTCGAACAGCTCGCGCATGCGCGTCTCGACCACGTCGGGCAGCTTGCGCGTAACAATGACGAGTGGCTTCTTCGGGGTGGTGGGCATATCACGTCCGGCGGTGCGTTACTCGGGGTCTGGGGTGTGTCTAACAGAACGTCATGCCCGTGACAAAGTCATGGATTGTCTGAAATGCCAAGGCGGTAGTGGGCAAGGGCCCATGGGTGCTGGGAGTGGGTGCTGGGAGTGGGTGCTGGGAGTGGGTGCTGGGAGTGGGTGCTGGGAGTGGCTGCCGGGAGTGGGTGCTGGAGTGGGCGCGGGGAGTTGTCGATGCGAATGAGATGCAGGGCCGTGGCCGCGTGGTCGTCGCTCGCCCTGCTCGTGCTGGGGCCGGCCTGGGCCTCGGCCGAGGAGCCCGCCTCCGCTTCGGCGGCGGCCGCCGCGCCCGCTCCGGCGCCCGAGGCCCGGTCTGCGAGCGGTCTGCCCTTGCCCCGCTACGTCAGCCTCAAGGCGGACCGCGTCAATCTGCGCGCCGGCCCCGGCACCGAGTATCCGACGTCCTGGGTCTATCGCCGCGCCGGCCTTCCGCTCGAGGTGACGAAGGAGTTCGAGGGCTGGCGCGAGGTGCGCGACGCCGACGGCGCGTCCGGCTGGGTGCTGCAGTCGTTTTTGTCGGGACGCCGCACGGCCCTTGTGACGCCCTGGGACGTGAAGCCCGGAACGCCGGCCCCCCAGGTCCCCATTCGCTACAGCGACAGTGACAAATCGCGTTCCGTTGTCGTGGTCGAGGCGGGCGTCATCGCCAACATCCACTACTGCGACGGCACATGGTGCAGCGTCTCGGTTGACCGCTATCGCGGCTACATGCGCCAGAAGCTGCTGTGGGGCGTCTACCCGAACGAGACCGTGAAGTAGGCGGCGGCGTACCGGACTACGCGTCCTTCGGCACTAGGCGCACGACCACGTCGATGTGGCTGACGCGCATGCCCTCGGGCGGCTCCGGCAGCCCGTCGACACGGATCGCGCAGCCCGGGATGTCCATCAGGCAGCCTTCGCTCTCGATGAAGAAATGATTGTGGTTCGACGTGTTGGTGTCGAAGTAGGCCTTGCCCCCGTCGATGGCGAGCTCACGCAGCAGGCCCGCGCCGGTGAGCTGGTGCAGCGTGTTGTAGACCGTGGCCAGCGACACCTGCTCACCGGCGCGCAGCGCCTCCGCATGCAGCATTTCCGCCGACACGTGCCGGTCCTCGCCGCCGAACAGGAGGGCGCCGAGCGCCACGCGCTGGCGCGTGGGCCTGAGCCCAGCCTTGCGCAACCGCTCGGCAATGGCCGTGTGGTCCGCCTCGGTCAGGGTGTCGTCTCCCGCGGGGAGATCTTGAAGTTCGTCTGCGTGCATGGATCGGCCGGATAAAAGGCTTCGCTCGCCGCGCACATCGCGCACGGCCAAAGCCGGATTCCCTAACTACGTCAGTATAGAAGCAGTGCAGCGCGACTGCAACCCGCCCCCCAAGGCGCTGTTCTGAGCCGGAAATTCGCGCCCCCCGGGCGCCGGCGCGGTGCGCCCCGCAACGCGCCCCGATGCTCTGGCGCCGTCGCACGCCTGTCGCCTTTTCATCGGGGCGACTTGACGCTGCCCGCGATTATCGTTTGAACGTCAGTCGGATGTGCTAGGACAACGCGGTTTGCGGGGCCCCCACCGATGGGCCCGCGCGCGATGGCCTTGCGGAGGCAGAGGCCGATCGAGCGCTCGCGAGCGCCGACGCGGACTGGCCGAGTGAGAGGGACGAAACGGATCGATGGCCGAGCGCCGTTCAAGCTACGATTTCGACGACTTGTTGGCATGCGGACGCGGCGAGCTTTTTGGGCCAGGCAACGCACAGTTGCCGCTCCCGCCCATGCTCATGTTCGATCGCATCGCCCATATTTCGGAGAGCGAGGGCGCCCACGACAAGGGTCAGATCGTGGCCGAGCTGGCCGTCGCCGGCAACGCGCGCCTCGACTGGTTCTTCGACTGCCACTTCGAGGGCGACCCGGTGATGCCCGGCTGCCTGGGCCTCGATGCCCTGTGGCAGCTCACGGGCTTCTTTCTCGGCTGGCTCGGTGCCCCGGGCCGCGGCCGGGCGCTCGGCGTGGGCGAGGTGAAATTCACAGGCATGGTTCTCCCTTCGGTCAAGAAGGTCGAGTATGTGGTGGACCTGAAGCGCGTGATTCTGCGCCGCTTGAAGCTGGCCATTGCCGATGGAATGCTGAAGGCGGATGGTCAGGTGATCTACACGGCCTCGGACCTGCGCGTCGGCCTGTTCGAGGCGGGTGAAGCGCCCGCCGCCGGTTGAGCCGACACCGGGTATAATAGACCGGCAATACCGGCATTCGGAGACACGAGCGGTGGCGGGGCGAGGAAAGGATTGTCGATGAGACGTGTTGTCGTCACCGGCATGGGCATCGTGTCCTCCATCGGGAACACCACCCAGGAGGTGCTGGCCTCCCTGCGCGAGGGCAAGTCCGGCATCGTCCGGGCCGACAAGTATGCCGAGCTCGGCTTCCGCTGCCAGGTGCACGGCGATCCCAAGCTCGATTGGGAATCCCAGGTCCCCCGCAAGCCGAAGCGCTTCATGGAGGCGGGCGTCGGCTGGAACTACATCGCCATGGATCAGGCCATCCGCGACGCCGGCCTCGAGGCGGGCGACATCTCGAACGAGCGCTCCGGCATCGTCATGGGCTCGGGAGGGCCGTCGACGCGGGCCATCGTCTGGTCCGCCGATACCGCCCGCGAGAAGGACCCGAAGAAGGTCGGCCCCTTCGAGGTGCCGAAGGGCATGTGCTCCGGCCCCTCCGCCGCGCTGGCGACGAGCTTCCAGATCAAGGGCGTCAACTACTCGATCTCGTCCGCCTGCTCCACGTCGGCGCACTGCATCGGCAATGCCGCCGAGCTGATCCAGTGGGGCAAGCAGGATCTCATCTTCGCCGGTGGCTGCGAGGAGCTCGACTGGACCCTCTCGGTCCTCTTCGACGCCATGGGCGCCATGTCCTCGCGCTATAACGCGACGCCGGCCACCGCGAGCCGCGCCTACGACAAGAACCGCGACGGCTTCGTCATCGCCGGCGGCGCCGG
Source organism: Hyphomicrobium sp. (assembly GCA_050179995.1). Lineage (GTDB taxonomy): Bacteria > Pseudomonadota > Alphaproteobacteria > Rhizobiales > Hyphomicrobiaceae > Hyphomicrobium_C. The sequence continues at coordinate 494 of JBFXEP010000394.1, read as the reverse complement.
CGTCCTCGTGCTCGAGGAGCTCGAGCGGGCCAAGGCGCGCGGCGCGAAGATTTACGGTGAGATCACGGGCTACGGCGCGACCTCGGACGGCTTCGACATGGTGGCGCCCTCGGGCGAAGGCGCCCTGCGCTGCATGCGCCTCGCCATGAAGGGCCTCGACGGCAAGGGCGTTGACACCATCGACTACATCAACCCGCATGCGACCGCGACGCCCGTCGGCGACCTGAAGGAGATCGAGGCCATCCGCGAGGTGTTCGCGGGTCGGGAGGTGCCGAAGATTTCCGCGACCAAGTCCCTCACGGGACATTCGCTGGGTGCCATTGGCGTGCAGGAAAGCATCTTCTCGCTTCTCATGATGAACAACGGTTTCATCTGCGAGAGCGCCAACATCGAGGAGCTGGATCCGGCCTTCGAGGACATGCCGATCGTCAGGAGTCGCATCGACAACGCCGAGCTTAACTGTGTCATGTCGAACAGTTTCGGCTTCGGCGGCA
>JBFXEP010000393.1:0-3598 GCA_050179995.1 Hyphomicrobium sp. | reverse complement strand
GCGCTCGGCTACGACTACACGGACCCCTTCGTGGTCCAGCCCGAGTTCGCCGCCGACTTCCGCGAGGAGGAGCGCGAGCGCGTCGACTACGTCGTCATGCGCGACGGCAACCCGATCATCGCCATCGAGTGCAAGAAGGCCGGAGTCGATCTCGCCGCCAACCGCGGGCAGCTGCGCGCCTACTTCTCGGCGCTGCAGTCGGTGCGCCTCGGCATTCTCACCAACGGCACGCAGTTCGAATTCTTTGCCGACTGCGAGACGCCCAACATCATGGACACCGAGCCGTTCGTGACCCTCGATCTGGAGGCGGCCACCCGCGCCCCCATCGCGCCGGACGTCCTGGAAGCCGTGTCGCTCGTCACCCAAGCGAGATTCGAGCCTGAGATGGTGGCCGAGGCGGCCGGCGAGCGCCTGATCGCGAAACGCCTCCGCACCGTGCTCATGGACGAGGTGCGCCAGCCGTCCGAGGAGCTGTGCCGTCTCGCCCTGAAGCGCGTTGGCGTAAAGAACGTGCATCACGCATCGATCAAGTCGCGCTACACGGGCCTCGTTCGCGCGGCCTTCGAGGAGGCGCTCATCATGCCCGTGCTCGAGAAGCTGCGCGCCGAGCGGGCGGGCAGCCGTGACGGCGACGCCGAGATGGGCGATACGACACGGCGCGTCGTCACCACCGACCGCGAGCTCGCGGTCTATCGCTATGTCTGCCGCCGGCTTGCCTATCTCGCGGCCGACGAGCATCAGTTCGCGGCCATCGAGCGCGTCAAATATCAGGACTACATCGGCAAGTTCGTCGTCTACTACGATCAGCTCCGCAAGGGACGCATCTGCGACTTCATCGAAGGCCGCGACGGCTACGACAAGTTCGTTTTCCCGGCGCCCTTCGGAGAGATCGTCACCAACTCCATGCGCGACATCGACGAGGCGCTGCGCACCGTCTTCGCCGAGCGCGTGCGCGAGATCGGCGCACCGGGACCGGCCGAGATGCCGCTCCAGCAGACCGCCTGACGCAAGGGAACGATACAAAGCCCCCCAAGGTGGGAGGTCGGAAGTGATCGCAGATCACTTCCGGGTAAGGGGGGCACTGCACTATTTTCCGGAAAGGCTTTAGCCCGCGTTGGGCGTGTTGCGGTCGAAGCCGACGTAGACCTCGAACTCGCCGGGGCGCGAGCCCTCGGGAACATTGAACGTCACCGTCCGCACCGCCGAGAAGTAGCCGATCGGATTTTCCACCGCGACTGACGCGTCCACGCGCAGCTTGTCCTCGGTGATGCGCTCGCGCTTGGCGTCCGTCACAAACACGTTGATCGGCAGCGAGATCGCACCCGAGTGGCCGCGCGGGCCGAGCAGGATGCGGCCCGAGAAGCCGTACTTCACCGTCACCTGCGTGCCATTCATGTGGCACTCGCGCGCCGTCTTGGTGATCTCGCCGCGATGCATGATGGCGAGCCCGTCGCCGACGCGGCCGGACTCGTAGACAGTGAGGTAGCTATCGCGCGGCCACGTCACGAAGCGCGGACATCCGGGCTGGGAATCGCCGCCCGGTAACGCCGGGGCCGCTTCCCCGCCGGCCTTGGCCGCATCGATCAGATCCTGCTCGCTGACGCCGGCTGGCTCCACGGCCGCCGACGAGCTTCCGCCGAAGATGCTGCTCCCGAGGCCGGACGTGAGCGAGCCCATGCCGCACCCCGAAAGAGCGAGCGCAGCCAACAGCGACGCCACCGTGGCGGCGGCCTTGCAGCCCCTGGTCGTAACGGCCCCGATTGTAACGGCCCCGATTGTAACGGATTGCGTCATCGCGCTCCGATCCGCATAATCCCCCAGTCGTGTCTGGTCGCCGCGCCGGGCGATGCGAGCATGCCCCCCGCCGGCTACGCCGCTATGATGCCAGGACGATCGACTCAAGCTCTATCACCCTTGCCACGAACCACAAAGCGAACACCCCAGTTGGCGCACATCATCAACGCCGCAGCATCCGAGGACATCGTGTCCACATCCTCTCCCCGCGCCGGCGAAAGCGGCCTTTCGCAGCCGGCCCTGCACGTCCTTCTCGCGGCGCCGCGCGGCTTCTGCGCCGGCGTCGACCGGGCAATCCAGATCGTCGAGCTGGCCCTCGCCAAGTTCGGCGCCCCCGTCTATGTGCGCCACGAGATCGTCCACAACCGCTATGTGGTTGAATCCTTGAAGGCCAAAGGCGCCGTTTTTGTGGAGGAGCTCAACGAGATACCCGAGACGGCTCAACCTGTGGTGTTTTCGGCACATGGCGTGCCCAAGTCGGTGCCGCAGGCCGCGAGATTCCGCAACCTTTTCGCCATCGACGCCACCTGCCCGCTCGTCTTCAAGGTGCACATGGAGGCATCCCGCCACTACGCCGAGGGGCGCAATATCGTCCTCATCGGCCACGCCGGCCATCCCGAGGTCGAGGGCACCACCGGACAGCTGCCGCCGGGCGCGGTAACCCTAATCGAATCACAGGCCGACGCGGAGCGGTTCGAGCCCGAGGACCCGGCGCGGCTCGCCTACGTGACGCAGACCACGCTCTCCGTGGACGACACAGCCGGCATCGTCGCCATTTTGAAGCGGCGCTTCCCCTCGATCATCGGCCCCCACAAGGAGGACATCTGCTACGCCACCACCAACCGGCAGGCCGCCGTCAAGGCCATCGCCGGCAAGGTCGGCCTCGTGCTCGTCGTCGGCGCGCCGAACTCGTCGAACTCCTTGCGCCTCGTCGAGGTGGCCGAGCGCGCCGGCTGCCCGCGCGCACTCCTAATCCAGCGCGCGGCCGACATTCCCTGGCAAGCCTTCGAGGGCATCACCGCCGTCGGTGTGACGGCCGGCGCTTCGGCACCCGAGACGCTTGTTGAGGAGGTCATCGAGGCGCTGCGCGGCCGCTACCGGATCACGGTCGAGCAGGTGACCACCGCCAACGAGAGCATCGCCTTCAACGTCCCGCGCGAGCTGCGCGAGCCCGCCGCCTAGACCATGATCGCTTCGGACCCTATCAGTCCGAAGCGTGAATCATCTGTCTCACCAAAAAACTGGAGCGCGATTATGATTCAATCAAAAGCGATCGCGCTCTAGCGCACCAGCCGCGAAGTAGAAACACCCATGGCCGTCTACACGGAAGTGACGGATGACGAGCTGGCCCCGCTCATCGCCGACTATGGCTTGGGCGAGCTCCTCTCCTACAAGGGCATTGCCGAGGGCGTGGAGAACACCAATTTCCTCGTGCACGCGAGCAAGGGAACCTACATCCTGACGCTCTACGAGCGCCGCGTCGATCCGGCCGACCTCCCTTTCTTTCTCGGGCTCCTGCAGCACTTGAGCGAACGCGGCATCTCCTGCCCGCTTCCCGTGCGCAACCGGGCGGGCGAGATGCTGACGAAAGTTGCAGGCCGCACGGCCGCCATCATGAACTTCCTCGAAGGCGTCTGGCCGCGCCGCCCGCGCGCCGTCCACTGCGCGGCTGTCGGACGCGCCCTCGCCGAGCTGCACCTCGCCGGCAGAGCCTTTCCGCTGAAGCGCAGGAACGCCCTCGATCTCGCCGGCTGGCACGCGCTCTTCGAGCGCTTCTCGTCCCGCGCCGACGAGATCGCGCCCG
>JBFXEP010000392.1:0-3633 GCA_050179995.1 Hyphomicrobium sp. | reverse complement strand
TGGAGCCGGCTGGCTCCGAGGCTCGCCGCCGCTTCCTCGAACTCGGCGTCGAGATCCTCGAGGATCGGCTGCACGGTGCGGACGATGAAGGGCAAGCCGATGAACACGAGCGCGACGAGAATGCCGAGCGGCGTGAAGGCGACCTGGATGGCGAACGGATCGAGGTACTGGCCGATCCAGCCGTTCTTGGCGTAAAGCGCGGTCAGCGCGATGCCGGCCACGGCGGTCGGCAGGGCGAAGGGTAGATCGATCAGGGCGTCGACCAGCTTCTTGCCCGGGAAAGTGTAACGCACGAGCCCCCACGCGAGGAGCAAGCCGAACACCACGTTGATCGCGGCGGCGAGCAGGGAGGCGCCGAAGCTCAGCTTATAGGAGGCGACGACGCGCGGGCTCGTGGCCGCGTTGAGGAAATGCTCCCAGCCCATGCCTGCGGTCTTGATGAAGACCGCGGAGAGCGGGATGAGGACGATCAGGGACAGATAGGCAAGGGTGAACCCGAGCGACAGCCCGAAGCCCGGCAGAACCCTGCGTGCGCGCGCGTAAGCCATGGACGTGCTGTTCCGTTCAATGTGCGATGGTCAGGGCCACGATCACGGAGGCGGAACACAGCAGCGCCATCCAGGAGATGAGCTTGTGCAAACAAATCTGTTTCGACGACACGGCACGTCCCCTGAATCCGATGGACCCAACGTAGGTTCGGGTCCTTAGAAGCAGAACGAAGAAGAACTTCGATGCTTATTCGATTTTGTGGATTGCAGCCTGCGGCTCAGGGGAGCGGCGCGGTCACCACGAGATACACAACTGTCCTCGATTCCGAAGTGTTCTCAATCACATAGTTAGCAGACGCCTCGAATGTGACGGCGTCCCCCTGGAGCAGCGTGACCGCCGGGTCGCGTCCGACGGCGACCTTGAGCCGGCCCTCTGCGACAACGAGGTTGCAGCGGGTGCCGAGATCCGCGGCCGGGAACTCCTCGCGATGGCCGGGCGCGAAGGCGAGCTCGAAGAAGCCCGCTCCGCGGGAGCGGTTGGCCGGCGACAGGCTACGGCTCGAGTAGCGGCCGCCGCTGGCCACGAGCACGCTCGCGCGGTCGCGCGTGAGGACGACGAGGCTCGGCTCCTGCTCGGTGGCGACGAGGGTCGCCACCGGCACGCCGAGGGCGTCGGCGACCCGCCACAGAAGGCTCACCGTCGGCACGCTCTTGGCGGTCTCGATCTGCCCCAGCATGGCCCGGCTGACGCCCGAAAGCTCGGCCAGACGCTCGAGAGACAGGCCCTGCGCCTTGCGCAGACGGCGCAGGTTCGAGCCGACGATGACGGGCACGTCGCGCACGGTCGCGTCCGAGATGGCGTTTGTGCCATCACCCGTGTCGTCGGGTTCTGCTTTGGACATGGATATCGAAATCGGAATTGCTGCAATGGTTTTCATGCCGACCAATGTAGCGGCATGGGCTTCACGCACGAACGAAGAAGAAATGATGTACTTATGAAGCCCTGCGCATTGACCCGCGCAGGGCCGCCGGCAAGCGCAAGGCCAACAAAAAAGGGCCGCCTCGGGGGCGGCCCTTCTCGTTGCCTCGCTTGGGAGAAGCGGAGGGCTAGAACTTGATGATGGCGCCGGCCTGGACGAGGTCGAGATCCTCGATCGGGGAATTGGCGATGGCGCCCGTCGCGTCGGTGCCGATGATCTGCCGCACGGTCAGCTCTGCCTCGACATGACGGTACGAGAGGTAAAGCACCGTCGCCGCGGCATCGAGGCCCTGCGCCAAGCCGAAGCCGTAGACTTGCAGCCCAGTGTCCCAGATGGCGGCGGACGAGCCCGGCCCGAAGGGATTTACGGCGTCAGTCGTGGCCAGCGTGCGGTTCTGCGCGCCGCCCTCGTAGTCGTAGTACTCGCCATAGATCGTCGTCTTGCCGAGGGTGTTGAACTTCTTCTCGACACCGGCCTGGATGGCCCAGAAGGCATCCTCATCGTCGACCCCATCCGCGGTGTCGAACACGGCCGTATTCTGGAGCACGCCGTCCTGCTTCACGCCGGCGCCGAAGTTGACAAAGATGCCTGTCGCCTCGTGGATCACGCTGATCGATCCGCCGAACTGCCGGCAGTCCTCATCCGGACCAAGCCCGCCGCCGCGTGACGCGCATTCGATCTTGGTCTCCGGCCCGTCCGTGATCTCGCCGTAGGCGATGCCTGCGGCCAGCTTGAAGCCACCGAACTCTCCCGCATAGCGCAGCGCGACATCCCAGACGTCATCCTCGCCCCAGGACGTGGACGCGGTGAAGCCCCAGAGCTCGGGGGAATCGTACTTGACCGTGTTCTGGCGACGGTCGCCCTCACCCGGCTGGTCGCCCGAGTCGCCGATCAGGTTGCGATAGCTGCGCGCCGAAAGGCCGCCGTCGGGCGCGCGCAGGAGCAGACCGAGACCGGTATCCTCGACGTCCGAATACTTGGAGAAGTCCTTGGTCTGGGTCAGGTTGATCTCAGTGATGGCGTCGCTCGCGTCCGCCTGCTGGCCGACGGAGACGCCGCCATAGGTCTTGCTCTTGAGGTACCAGTAGCTGTCGCGCAGATCGAGGCCGACGTCGGCTGCGTTGCTGGCGTCGCCCAGGTCGTTGGACTGCGTGAAGCGCTTCGAGTTGGCGGTACGGATGCCGATCTCGATACGGTAGCCGGCTTCCCAGTCCGAGTTGATCTTGGCCTTGCCGCGGAAACCGACGCGGGTGCGCGAGTTGTCGTTGGTGACGACGTAGGCGTTGTCCTCGAAGCCGTCATCCCAGTAGATGATGCTCTGGTTCACCTGGCCGTAAATCTCGAGCGACACCTTGCGGTTGCCCTTGCGGGCCGTGGTCGCCTCGAGCTCGGCGATGCGCTCCTCGAGATCGGCGCAGCAGCTTCCGCCGAGGTCGGCCGCGACCGCCGACGGCACAACTGCCATAGAGACAAGCAACCTGGCTGCAACAGCAACCAGATGCCCCCCACGTCTCTGTACACCCCCATCCATCTACTCTCTCCGCTATGTTAGACGTTTATCCGTTATAACATATTGATATTTAAGCTATTTTTCAGATTCCCTACGAATTGCACAAGTTCGCAATCTCGTCACACTCCTGGATTCCCCCTAACTGTTGCCCAAGCGCTACGCGGACTGGCAACAAAGCCACTCACGTCGTCCGCAATGGTGGCTTCAGAGCCGGATGAGCGGGCCCGGCGTGTCCGCGCAGGTTGCTCGCGCCACTTGGCGAGAGCTGCCGCAGCCTCCGGCGTCACCAGTCTCCGCCCTGCCGCCGGAACCGGATCGGTGCCGCCGGCCCCTCGCCCACCCTCCCAAACCCGGCGAGTCTCGAGTTGCCGCAGCAGCGATAGGCCGAACGGCCATGGGCCGAAGCCCGACTCGGCGTTGATGTGTCCGGCCGCACCGAGATCGACGAAGTCGGCCCCCCAGCGCAGCGCAAGCGCGAATGCCTTGTCGACGGAAAGCCAAGGGTCGTTGGCCGATGCGACGAGGGTTGCGGGAAAGCCGAGCGGGCCTTCCGGCAAGGCGCCGGCGACACCGAACTTGTCGGGATCGGCGGGGGCTACGAGCAGGGCGCCTTGCACCCGCTCGCGATAGTCCTCGGCCGCCTGCACGGCGGCAA
>JBFXEP010000391.1:0-3634 GCA_050179995.1 Hyphomicrobium sp. | reverse complement strand
TTCACCGAGAGGAAATAGGCGCCGGGCCGGGCAAGCCGGGCGGCGATGTCGTCGATCTCGCCCAAGTGGGCGTTCTCCCACTTGGCGAGCCAGCGGCGCGAGACCTTGTCGAGCTGACGCAGGGCGGCCGACGGGATCGGACCGGTGGCCAAATCCAGAAGCTCGTGCGCGGACGCCTCACGGGCGACGAGCGTCTCCATGGCGAACGACGGTCCCGTGTCGAGCACCGGGATCGGCTCGAGCCTCAGGGGACTCTCTTCTCGGGAGGGCATGGCTTCTGGGGAGGGCATGGGAGCGCGGCCTCGCCCGCGTGGCTGCATGAAGCGTGGCGCCTAGAGGTAGTGTCGAATCAGGGGGCGTCAAGCCGAACGTCGGCCGAGCCCAGCGCGCCTATCGTACAGCTTTGCCCGGGCTGGCGGCTGCGCAATGTCAAATCCCACGATGACAGGATCGCGGATTTGGCTAGACTTGCCGCGTGCTGAAATTTCCGGGGACCTTCATGCGCACCTCCGCCGCCAGCCTTCTTCTCCTCATCACCGCGCTCATCTCAGCTTCTCACATCGCCACAGCCGGCTCGGGCGACAAGACGCAGTCAACACAAACCGAGCCAGCACAAACGCAGCCAGCCGACACCGCCCCGCCGTCGAGCAGCTGGTACGCTTCGATCGCCCCGAACGAGGAGCTCACAAGTCCCGTGTTCTGGGCCAACACGAAGGACGAAGCCATGGCCGGCGCGCTCAGGGTCTGCCAGAAAGTGTCGTCGACATGCAGCACGCGCCCGGCCTGGACGGACACGCAGGCCGATCTCTTTGCGATCATGTGCTGCCAAAAGCCGAAGCTCGGCTGTGCCATCGGCGTCGGGGCCAACGAGGATCTGGCGCGCCAGCACGTACGCAACATCTTCAGCGAGGCGGGCTACTCGAAATGCAAGCCGGCCAAGTTTCTGTCGGCGAGGACGGGCGAAGAGGTCGAGGGCCGTTGAGCGTCGCTCGCGACAGGCGGCTCATGCGCTCCATGATCCGCTCCTGCTCCGGGTGGCTCGCGTGCGCTCTTCTTCTCACCGTCCCGGCGCGGGCCGGCGAGCAGGAGGCGCTCATCACGAAGGAGCTCAGGCGCTGCATCGCCGCCAGCTCGGTCACCAAGGTGACGCTGCTCGATGCCGAGGGCAAGTCGCCCGAGGACAAGAGCATGATCATGTGCGAGGGCGGCAGCGGCAGCGCCGCGGGCGCGTTGTCGACAGCGCTTCTGGGTCTCACCAAGCAGGCGACCGAGGTCGACGACCAGGGCAAGGAGCGTGTGATCCAGTATTTCGGGCATCCGCAGGGCTTCGAGGCGCAGTGCGTGCGCTATCCTGAAACCTTCTCGTGCTATTTTGCCGTCAACGTGAAGAGCAGCATGCCGGCCGAGGGATACCTCGCTCTGCTGAAGAACGGAAGCTTGCCGCTCAGCGCCCTTCCCCTCGGCGTGCGCGTCAAGGCCCTGCTCGAGGAGTAGCGCCCCGCTTCGCCCGTCTCGTAAACGCGCACGTGGGGGCGCGTCGCCCTCAGTCCCTCAGCACCGAGCGGATCTGGTCCTCGAACTGCTTCAGGGCGTCGAGCGCGCGAGCCTTCATGATGGGATCGCGCTCGCCGGCCGTTTCGGGCGTGAACGCGTCGATGGCTTCGCGGGCGTTGGACATGATCTGCGTCGCCGCCGCCTGGGGGTTGAGCTGCGTCTTCAGGATGGACTGCAGCAGCTGCGTGAGGAGGACTCCGGTTGCGAGCGCGAGTCCCGAAAGCTGCGCGTTCTCGCGCATCAGAAGCTCGATCGCCTCGTCCGTGTTCTTGTAGTCCGCCATGTCGTGACGCTCCCTTGTCGTGGTCTTGGCGATCATATTAGGCAATCCCCGACGCCGGCACGACAGGCACGACGCCAAAGGCCGGGAATTTCACAAGACATTGCAAACGTGCGACGATCTTTCCACATCCGCGCGTCACGGCTGCCGCGAGCGGCCCGACCCCTGAAGGCCCTTGTTCCGGAGGGCCCTTGTTCCGGAGGCTGGGGCTTGCCATCCTCCGCTGGCGGAGCGCCTCTCCGGCGCCCGGGGGATGTGACCGGCCTTTCGCCATGGACACCGTCTACATCGATGCCAGCGCGTATCCGCAGCGGGCCAAGGGCGAGCTTTCGAGCTCGCTGAGCCTGGTGTCCTCCTTCTATCTCGGCATCATCCCGTTCACGGTCGCTGCCGCCGTGGGCAGCGAGTCCCCGCACCAGGCCTTGATCATCGGGGGCGGGCTTCTCGTCTCCTTCACCATCGTCGCAATGCTCGTGGCGCGGGGCCACCGCATCCTGCGGCCCAGCGGGCTTCGCGTCGCTGCCTACGGCGTGACGGTGCGGCGCATCGCGCGCCGGCTCGCGCGCTTGCGGCGCGACCTCGACGCGGCGACCGGCTGGTCGCACAGGAGGACGCTGCTCGCCGCGTATGCGCTGCGGCTCCTTGCCATCCTCGCCGTGGCTGCAACCTTTTTCCTTTGGGTCAGCCCGGACACGATGGGCGTTGCAAAGTCCACGGCCGCCCCCCTGTCGCTCGGCTCGCTTCTCGCCGCGTTCGCGCTCTGGATCGGGGCGCAGCATCTCCTCAATCCACAACGCTATCAGGGCGTGCTGCCGAAAATCCTGTCGATTCGTGCGCGAGGCATCGTCGTTTTCCTCGTGGCGCTTGCCGCAGCGGGCCTCGCGCTCGGCGCGGGGGTAGAACTCATCGAAATGCTCGTGCCCCGCTACAGCGAGAACGTGCATGCCCTCATCCTGCCGACGATGCTGGTGGCCTTCCTCATCGTCCGGTTCGGCTATCTGTACTACGACGAGTGCCGCCACGACGCGAAGGTGATCGCGCGACCGGCCACCGCCGATCAGCGCCGCTTCGATAAGCGGCGCCCGGTGCTGTTCCTGCGCTCGTTCCCGGACGACACGCAGCACGTCAGCTACGAGATGACCGGAAAATGGGAGGAGGAGGCCGTCGTCCCGCTCGAGCTGGCGCTCGATGCGCAATTGAAGCGCTACGGCCCCTTCATCGCCATCGCCGAGCCGGGACGCTCCGTGCTCGGCGGGGCGGCGCGCGACCATGTTCCGGCCGATGCGTGGCGCGGCGTGGTGAAAACGTGGATGGACGAAGCCTTCCTGATCACGCTCATCGCCGGATGGACGGAAGGGGTGCAATGGGAGCTCGACCAGGTGGTGCGCGGCGGCTACGCCGAGAAGCTCCTGGTGGTGCTTCCGGACGGTCCGCATCGGGATGCGCGCTGGCGGCACGTCTGCCGCAGCTTCTCCGGCACACCCTGGCACAGCGCCCTCATCGGCACCGACGTGCGCGCCGCGCTCGCGGTCCACTTCGACCAGCACGGCCGCCTGATCGTCATCGCCAGCCGCGCCAAATCCGCGGGCCACTATCAGGCCGCAGTCGAGCTCGCCATCTACGGCATGTGCTGCCAGGACCCAGCCGGGCCGACGCGTGCCACCCGGCCAACCGATTGACTTTGAACGGGCTTTCGATCATAAGGGCGCCAGCGCGGCTGGCCTCGAGCCTGTCCGCGCAAAGAGCGCTGCCCGAGGCTCCGGTTGCCGATACGAGCAACCCCTTGAAAGTCCGCGATTA
>JBFXEP010000390.1:0-3675 GCA_050179995.1 Hyphomicrobium sp. | reverse complement strand
ACGACAAGATCGTGGCCCGCGTCGGCGCCGACAAGGTCGCGCTCGTCACCGGCGAGGAGAAGATCAAGCCCGAGCGTGCCCGCTTCTGGGTCGCCACCGTCGAGGCCATGCCGCGCGACATCGAGGTCGATTTCCTTGCCATCGACGAGATCCAGCTCGCGGGCGACCCCGAGCGCGGCCATGTCTTCACCGACCGTCTGCTCCATGCGCGCGGCCGCGCGGAGACGCTGTTGCTCGGCGCGCAGACCATGCGCGAGCCGATCCAGGATCTCATCCCGGGTGCCAACTTTATTTCTCGCCCGCGCCTGTCGCGTCTCACCTATGCCGGCGAGAAGAAGATCACGCGCTTGCCCGGCCGCACGGCCGTGATCGCGTTCTCGGCCAACGAGGTCTACGCCATCGCCGAGCTGATCCGCCGCCAGCGCGGTGGCACGGCGGTCGTGCTCGGCGCGCTTTCCCCGCGCACGCGCAACGCGCAGGTCGCGCTCTATCAGTCGGGCGATGTCGATTTCCTCGTCGCCACCGACGCCATCGGCATGGGTCTCAACCTCGACGTCGATCAGGTGGCCTTCTCGGCCGTGCGCAAGTTCGACGGCCAGAGCTTCCGCAACCTGACGCCGAACGAGGTGGCCCAAATCGCCGGCCGCGCCGGCCGCCACATGAACGACGGCACCTTTGGCGTCACCGGCAACTGCGAGCCCTTCGACGCCGACCTCGTCGAGCGCCTCGAGACGCACACCTTCGATCCTGTGCGCGTGCTCCAGTGGCGCAATCGCCGCCTCGATTTCGCGAGCCTCGACCGCCTGCGCGACAGCCTGCGCGACATGCCGAACGAGCAGCGCCTCGCGCGCGCCCGCATGGCCGACGACGTGCTCGCGCTCGAGGCGCTGGCCGGCGACCGCGAGATCGCCGCCCTCGCCGCCACGCAGGCCGCCGTGCAGCGCCTGTGGGAGGTGTGCCAGGTTCCCGACTACCGCAAGATCTCCTCGCAGAACCACGCCGAGCTCATCGGCACGCTCTACACCTATCTGATGAGCGGCGACGGCCGCGTGCCGGAGGACTGGTTTGCGAAACAGGTCGCCTTTGCCGACCGCACCGACGGCGACATCGACACGCTCGCCAACCGCATCGCCCACATCCGCACCTGGACCTTCGTCTCCAACCGCGTCGACTGGCTTAAGGATCCCGGCCATTGGCAGGCGCGCACCCGCACCATCGAGGACGCGCTCTCCGACGCGCTGCACGAGCAGCTGACGCAGCGCTTCGTCGATCGCCGCACCAGCGCCCTCATGAAGGGCCTGCGCGACAAGGAGGAGATGTCGGCCGAGATCGCCGAGGACGGCTCGATCCATGTCGAGAACCATTTCGTCGGGCGCCTGCGCGGTTTTCTCTTCACGCCCGAGACGCAGGCCGAGGGCATCCACGGCAAGGCCGCCCGCAGCGCCGCCGCCCATGTGCTCTCCCGCGAGCTCGGCATGCGCGCCCGCCGCGTCGCGGCTGCCAAGGCGGATGCCTTCCGCCTGACGCGCTCGGGCCGGGTGCTTTGGCGCGACGAGGAGATCGGCCTCTTCGAGCCCACCGACGATCCGCTGAAGCCGCAGGTGACGCTGCTCGCCGACGAGCACTTGGCGGGACCTGACCGCGAGAAGGTGCAGGCCCGCCTCGAAGCCTGGCGCGACGAGATCATCGCCGAGCGCCTGAAACCCCTGGTCGAGATCGCCAAGGCCGAGGATGTGACGGGCCTCGCACGCGGCATCGCCTTCCGCCTGACCGAGAGCTTCGGCATGCTGAAGCGCGAGCTGATCGCCGACATGATGAAGAGCCTCGACCAGGAGGCGCGCGCGCAGCTGCGCAAGTACGGCGTCCGCTTCGGCGCCTTCAACATCTACTTTCCGGCCCTCTTGAAGCCGGCGCCCGCCGAGCTTTCGGCGACCCTGTGGTCCCTGAGGAACGCCCCGGCCAGCGGGTTCACCATGGACACGCTGCCTGAGCTGCCGCGCGCCGGGCTCACCTCGGCGGCCGTGCAGCCGACGACGCCCGAGGCGCTCTATCGTGCCTACGGCTTCCATGTCTGCGGCCCGCGCGCCGTCCGCCTCGACATCCTGGAGCGGCTCGCGGACCTCATCCGCCCGCTGTTGGCGTGGCGCCCCAATCCCGAGGTCGCCATGGCCCCGCCCAAGGGCTCGACCGGCGACGGCGGCTTCATTGTCACCCCGGAGATGATGTCGATCCTCGGCTGCTCTCCGGACGAGCTGTCAAATGTGCTGAAGGCCCTCGGCTTCCGCGTCGACCGCAAGAGCGTTCCGAAACCTGCCGAGCCGATCAAGGCCGAGGCCGTCGTTGCGGCAGAAACCGTGGGCCAGTCCCCAGTCGAAGCGGCGCCCGTGCAGGCGGACGGCCCGCCGCCCGCCGCGCATGTCGATCCGTCCGAAGCGCAGCCCGCTGAAGCGGCGGCCGAGAGCCCCGCTCAACCCGGCTCGGCGCCTGTCGAGGGCGCGCCACAAGAGCCGCAAGCCGAACCCGACACGATCGTCATCGAGATCTGGCGCCCGCGCCGCCATCGCAGCGAGGATCGCCCCGCGCGTCACGATCGCGAAGGCCGAGGCGAGCAGCGCGAGGCGGGTCGCCACCGCCGCCATCACGGGCAGCATCGCAACGGCGCCAGTCGCGGAAGCGCCGAGCCTCGCGGCGGCCAGGCGACGCCAGCGCCGGCAACAGGAGACGCTCCGGCCAGCACCGAGGTCCCCGCGGCCGAAGCCCAGCCGCCGCGCGGGGATCAAAACCACCGCTCGCGCGACCGCGACCGCGGCCCCGGACGCCCGCAGCATCAGCGTGACGGCAAGCCCCGCGAGCGCCGCCGCGACGATCGCGATCGCGGACGCGAGGACCGCCGCCGTCACGAGGATCGTCAGGCTTCGATGATCCGCTCCGCGAGCCCGCCCAAGAAGGGCGGCGTCGACCCCGATTCGCCGTTCGCATCCCTCGGCGCGCTGCGCGATGCGCTCGCCAAGCAGGCGCGCGAGAAGAACCCTTCATGACGACGCGACCGGGCGCGAGCGACCCGGCCGTCGCGACGTCCCAGCGTCTCGACAAATGGCTCTGGTTCGCCCGCCTCACCAAGTCCCGCACGCTCGCCGCGACGGCCGTCGAGGAGGGCAAGATCCGGGTCAACCGCCTGAAGGCCGAGAAGGCGAGCCAGGCCATCAAGGTCGGCGACGTCATCACCTCGCGCCTCGGGCGCGACGTGCGCGTGGTGAAAGTTCTGGCCCTCGGCTCGAGGCGCGGCCCGGCCTCCGAGGCGCGCGCCCTGTATGAGGACCTGACGCCGGCGCGTCCCCCCGCGGGCGAGAAAAGCCCGCAGACCTGGGCCGAGCGCACACCCGGCAGCGGCCGCCCAACCAAGCGCGACCGCCGCCAGATTGACGAGTTCAAGCGGAACGGGTGATGTCCCCTCAGGATGTCGTCTCAGGCCGAAGCCGGGGGCTTGCTATGCGGCCCTGCATTTGGCACACCCCGTCATTCACCCCTCCGACCCAACCGGACCCGCAAATGACTTACGTCGTCAACGAGAAGTGCATCAAATGCAAGTTCACGGACTGCGTCGAGGTCTGTCCGGTCGACTGTTTTTACGAGGGTGAGAATATGTTGGTCATCCACCCCGACGAGTGCATCGAC
>JBFXEP010000389.1:0-3689 GCA_050179995.1 Hyphomicrobium sp. | reverse complement strand
TGCCTAATGCGGGGGCGGCATCCTTAGCCGAACTTTTCATGTTTGTCACCGCCTAGAAGACGACTTTATTTGGGCACGCGTCCCCGCATGCGTGCGCCATCCCCTTGCCCGGTATTCCGGAGCGCTCGGCGCCGCACGAAATCCGCCGGCTCAGCCCGTCTTCTCGACGACCACCGCCGTGCCGTAGGCCAGCACCTCGGTGACGGCGGAGGCGATCTCGTTGGCATCATAGCGCATGGCGAGGACAGCGTTGGCGCCCCGCTCCTCGGCGTGCCCGACCATAAGGTCGAACGCCTCCTGGCGCGTCTGCTCCGCAAGCTCCGTGTAGACGGAGATGTTGCCGCCGAAGAGGATCTGGATGGCCGCGCCGATGTTGCCGACGACGCTCCTCGAGCGCACGGTGAGCCCGCGCACGACGCCGATGTGCTTCACGACGCGATAGCCTTCGAGCTCGTTGGTGGTGGTGACGATCATCGGTGCCCCCTCGCGCTGGCTGGTGCCCGGACGCTACCCACCGCGGGCCGAAGCGACAAGGGCCGCGGTTTTCGTCAGCCGGCGAACAACGCCTTGAGCTGCTCGTGATCGATGGCGTCGACGACGCGGCCGCCTTTGCCGGTCGTGGTCTCGGCGGCGAGCATGGCGTTGAGGACCGCTTCCTCGACGGCCTCGACCACGCCCATGTAGACGGCGTCGAGGTCGTCGTTGGAGACCGCCTCGAAGACCAGGCGGGCCGGCTCCGGCAAGGGGCCAGGGTCGTTGGCGGTGGAGAAGGCGAGGAAGATGTCGCCCGAGTTGTTGCCCGAAGGCGTGCCGCCGCGACCGATGCCGATGGCGGCGCGGCGTGCGAGGCGCTCGAGCTGACCGGGCAGGAGCGGGGCGTCGGTGGCGATGACGACGATGATCGAGCCGCGCTCCTTGGAAAACACCCTGCGTCCCGGCAACAGGGCGCCGACGGCCCGGCCGCAGACGGTCAGCCAGTCGCGCAGGCCATGATTGGCCTGCACCAGCACGCCGACGGTGTGGGTGCCTATCCGCGTCTCGACTTTGCGCGAGGCCGTGCCGGTGCCGCCTTTGTACTCGTAAGTGATCATGCCGGTGCCGCCGCCCACGCAGCCTTCCGCCACGGGACCGGGCGCGGCCGCGTCGATGGTGGCCTCGACGTGCGCCTCCGTGACATGAAAGCCCGCGATGTCGTGCAAGTAGCCGTCGTAGGTCTCGGCGGCGACCGGCAGCGCCCAGAGGTCGTCGTCGAGGTCGGGAAAGTGCCGCGCGAGCCACTTCAGGGTGGCATGGTGGGCAAGGCCGACGGCGAAGGTGTTGGTGATGGTGACCGGGCCCGTGAACCAGCCGGCATCGCGGATCCAATGGGCGCCGGTCATCTCGCCGTTGCCGTTCATCGAGAACACGCCCGACCACAGGGGATGCATGAGGTCGGCTGCCGGGCGCGGCAGGATCGCCGTGACGCCGGTCTGGATGCCTTTCACCTCGTCCTTCAGCGTCGTGAAGCCGACAGTGACGCCGGCGACGTCGGTGATGGCGTTCAAGGGGCCGGTCGTGCCGGGTAGCGGCAGGCCGAGACCGCGCGCGCGGGCCTTGCCGCCCGGACCCCATTGCCTCGGATCACGGTCCTGGCGCACGCTCTCACCTGTCACGAATGTCGATGGATCAGTAGGGCGGTCCGCACCAGAACTTCTTGTCGGGGTCGTAGGGATCGCACTTAGCTTGGTTCTGCCGCTGGTTCCACTCAAGCCATTTCCATGGACTGGAGAGGAAGCTCGGCTCCCGGTCCGAGACGGCTACGTCCTCGACCTGCTTCTTCTCGGGCTTGGCTGGCGGTGCAGGCGTCGCCGGAGAAAGTACGGGCGCTGCGATGACGGGTAAAGGCCGCTGGCGAAAGTAGTCGTATGTGAAAATGAGGCCGGGAATGCCCCCGGTAAGGCCGAGAATAACTGCGATAGCGAGATTGCGATCCATGCTAGATCTCCTTCGAGATCCGCATAGCCGTGTTTGTCGCCTCTTGCAGCATGGTGCCACAGGCGATTTTCACTTATCCCCGGAATCCACAGGGACTCGGGGTACAGTTTGTACCTTGGCGAATATGATTTGCAGGGTCAAAGCACCAATTGCAATTGTCCACAGAATTGCGCCTTGGCCATTGATGCAGAAAGGCGCCCCATTGCTGGGACGCCTTTCCTTTAGATCAACCGGATCAGAACCGCTACGATCGAAGCCACCTTAGGATGCACGATGCACCCAATGGCCAGACGGTAAGTAGTCCCGTTCGGCTGACTGGCTTCGAGAGAGAGAAACACTAACATGTGTCCTCCTTCCCTCGCGCGTGACCCTGGGTGAGCCGTAAGTCGCGCGTTAGGCCAACGGCGGGAGTGTTAGGGTTTTAATTCAGCCCCCCGGTACCCCCAGACGCTACGGCTGACTCGTGTTGGTCGGGAGATAGTCGAGCTGCTTGCGGATTCAAGCGGGAAGGCTCAACTGCACTGTGGATGGGCTGTTTCGCTGGGGCATGCTCCGCCGCTTGTCCGCAATCGATCCCGCCGAAGCGTTGGGGGAGGCGGATGGAGCGGGTGAGGGGAATCGAACCCCCGTATTCAGCTTGGAAGGCTGCTGCTCTACCATTGAGCTACACCCGCAAAATGGGTCGTTCGCGGCCAGCATGCTAAGCTGCGCCGTCACGCGATGACGTCCGGAGGCGACGTGTTATCAGTGGCGGAGCGCGGCATCAAGCGAGTACGCCGCCTCGCCAGTGTCGCGTTTAGCAAAGTTCCCGTCTTGTCCGTGAGAGAGGGGGATGGAGCGCCGAGATAGAACACCTGCGTCGAGGCGTGCGGGCTCGCTCCCCGGCGCCGGTCAAGGGGGCGCGTTCCGTGAAAAAAGACTACTCCGTCTGGTCCCTCTTCCGGCAGGGCCTTGCGCACAACGAGGGCTGGGATCCCGCCTGGCGCAGCGCCGATCCGAAGCCCTCGTATGACGTGGTGATCGTCGGCGGCGGCGGGCATGGGCTGGCGACGGCCTACTATCTCGCCAAGGTGCATGGCGTGCGCAATATCGCCGTGGTGGAGAAGGGCTACCTCGGCGGCGGCAATACGGCCCGCAACACCACCATCGTGCGCTCGAACTACCTCTGGGACGAGGCGGCCCTCCTCTACGAGCACGCCCTCAAGCTCTGGGAGGGGCTCACCGAGGACATCAACTTCAACGTCATGTTCAGCCAGCGCGGCGTGTTCAACCTCGGCCACACGCTGCAGGACATGCGCGACATCGAGCGGCGCGTGAATGCGAACAACTTGAACGGCATCGACGCGATGGCGCTGACGGCCGCCGAGGTCAAGGAGCGCATCCCGCTGATCGACATCTCGAAAAGTGCCCGCTATCCGATCCTGGGCGCGAGCTTCCAGCCGCGCGGGGGCGTGGCACGCCACGACGCGGTGGCGTGGGGCTTCGCCCGCGCGGGGAGCCGCTACGGCGTCGACATCATCGAGAACTGCGAAGTCACCGCCATGGACATCGCCGACGGGCGCATCAAGGGGCTCCTGACCTCGCGCGGGCCGATCAAGGCTGAGTAGGTCGGCTGCGTCGCCGCCGGGCATTCGTCGGTGCTCGCGCGCATGGCCGGCATCCGCATGCCGATCGAAAGCCACCCGCTGCAGGCGTTCGTCTCGGAATCCTTGAAG
>JBFXEP010000388.1:0-3693 GCA_050179995.1 Hyphomicrobium sp. | reverse complement strand
CCGTGTCCGCACACGACGTCGTCGGCGTAGATTTCGAGCTCGGGCTTGCTGTCGAACTCCGCGTCCGGCGACAGCATCAGCGCCTGCGCCATCTGCTTGCCGTCGGTCTTCTGCGCATCCGGCCGCACGATCACCTTGCCCTGGAACACGGCGCGCGAATGCTCGGTGAGCACGCTTTTTACGAGCTCGCGGCTCGTGCAGTGCGGTACCGCGTGATCGACCACGAGCGTCGTGTCGGCGTGCCCATGTCCGTTGCCGAGCATCGCCCCGCCGAGATCGAACGACGAGTGCTGCCCGCGGAAGGTCACCGCGAGATCGTTGCGCACGAGGCCGTCGCCGATCACGAGCTGGAACGGCCGGTAGCTCGCGTTGGCGCCGAGCGTGGTTACCGTGCGTCCGAGATGGATCGAGCCCTCGCGGCTGGCGACGAGCTTGACGTGCACCACCTCCGCCCCGTCCTCGATCAGGATCTGGGTGAGCGTATTGACCTGCCGCGGCACGGAGGGCGCGTTGTGGCACTCGATGAGCGTGAGCTTCGCGCCGCGTCCGACGCGCACGACGTTGCGCGTGACGACCGACCTGGCGTCTCCGCCCGCATCCCCGAACACCAGCGCGACCGGCGTCTCGATCTCACGCCCCTCCGCGATGTCGATCACCGCGCCGTCGGTGAAGTACGCTGTATTGAGCGCGAGCACGCCCTCGTCGACGTGCTGGCTGACCTCGGTGATCTCGTTCTCGAGCCACGCCGCCGGATGATCGGCAAGCGCCGCGAGGAAGGGGCGATCCGCTTCGGACAGGGCGGAAAGACCGTTCTCTGCAACGCCCGCTCCGTCGATGAACACCGCGAACGCTTGCGAGACATCAAGGCCGGGAAGCGCGTCGTGCGCCGATGCCGCGATGACGGCGGGACTGGGTATGCTGGCCCCGGCGTCGGCAAGCGGGAACGCCTCCCGCATCATCGCGCGCAGGTCCGTGAACTTCCACTCCTCGACGCGCCGGTGCGGCAGCCCTTCGGCCGCGAACGCGCCGGCTGCCGCACGGCGAAGCTGGCGCAGCCAGTCGCCGCCCGGCAGGCTGCGCTCGATGCCGGCGAACGTCTCGGCGAGCGCCGTCTCGGCTTTCGTCTTCAGCGCCTTGACCGGCGCCGGCCGCCCCTTGGTTTCGGGATTGATCTGTTGCGCGATGCTCATCTAGGCCGCCTTGCCCTGGTAGCCGGCGTAGCCGGATTTCTCGAGCTCGAGCGCCAGCTCCTTGCCGCCCGACGCCTGGATGCGCCCGCCCGCGAGCACGTGCACGCGGTCCGGCACGATGTAGTTGAGGAGGCGCTGGTAATGCGTGATGACGAGCATCGCCCGCTCCGGCCCGCGCAGCGCGTTGACGCCGTCGGCGACGATCTTCAGGGCGTCGATGTCGAGGCCGCTGTCCGTCTCGTCGAGCACGCAGAGCGTCGGCGCGAGAATGGCCATCTGCAGGATTTCTGCGCGCTTCTTCTCGCCGCCCGAGAAGCCGACGTTCACCGGCCGCTTCAGCATCTCCATGTCGATGTGCAGCTCTGCGGCTTTGGCGCGCGCGAGCTTCATGAACTCTGGCGTCGAGAGCTCGGGCTCGCCGCGCTTCTTGCGCAGCGCGTTGGCGGCCGTGCGCAGGAAGGTGAGGCCCGCCACGCCCGGAATCTCCATCGGATACTGGAAGGCGAGGAACACGCCCTTCGCCGCCCGCTCGTCGGGCACGAGATCGACGAGGTTGTCGCCGTCCCAGAGGATTTCGCCGCTCGTCACCTCGTAGCCGTCGCGGCCGGCAAGCACGTGCGCGAGTGTGCTCTTGCCCGAGCCGTTGGGGCCCATGATGGCGTGCACCTCGCCCTTGGGCACGGTGAGGGAGAGTCCCTTGAGGATCTCCTTGTCCTCGTCCTCGAGCTTCACGTGCAGGTCTTTGATCTCAAGCATCTGTCTTCCTCAAACTTCCGAACTTACTCAGCGTGAATTCTTCACCGCCCTTGGCCAGCTCTGCGTCCTTGTAGAGAAGCGCGAGCGCGGGAAGCGCATAGGCCAACAGGAAAAGCATCATGAGTGCGGGGCGCTGCAGTTGGCTCACCAGAAGCCAGAAGCCGACACCCAAACCGGCAAGATAGAGAATTGACGAGAGCCAGCCGAACCTCGGAACCAACTGCCGTTCCTTCTCCCAACCGGCAAACCATCCGGGACCGGGGTCTGTCTTCAGAAAAAGAATGGCAAGTGTAAGGAAAAAAGCAGAGCCAATGGTCACCAAGCCCAATCCGTCCTGCCACGCCTCGGGAGCGTATGAGATCAGCAAGGCGCCTGTATTAACGACAAGCAGCCATACGACGAACGGCTGGAACAGCCAACCTTCCCACGTCACCGGCCACAAAACCGGCTGGAAGTCCCACATTCGCTTCTCGTACCAATACCTGCTCATCCAGCGTCCTTCATGGTGTGGCAGCCACCGCTACCCAACACTTCCTTCCAGACTCACGCCGATCAGTTTCTGCGTTTCCGCCATGAACTCCATGGGCAGATGCTGCAGCACGTCGCGCACGAAGCCGTTGACGACCAGCGCCACCGCCTCCTCCTGGGAAAGCCCGCGCTGCATGCAGTAGAACAGCATGTCCTCCGAGATCTTCGACGTCGTCGCCTCGTGCTCGAAGTGCGCCGACGAGGTCTTGGCCTCGATGTAGGGCACCGTGTGCGCGCCGCACTTGTCGCCGATGAGGAGCGAGTCGCAGTTGGTGAAGTTGCGTGCCCCCGAAGCCTTTCGGTGCGCCGAGACGAGCCCGCGGTAGGTGTTCTGCGAGTGCCCTGCGGCGATGCCCTTCGAGATGATACGGGAGGACGAGTTGCGCCCGAGGTGGATCATCTTGGTGCCGCTGTCGACCTGCTGGCGCCCGTTCGACACGGCGATGGAGTAGAACTCGCCGCGGCTGTCGTCGCCGCGCAGGATGCACGACGGATACTTCCACGTGATGGCCGAGCCGGTCTCCACCTGCGTCCAGGAGATCTTCGAGCGGTTGCCGCGGCAGTCCCCGCGCTTGGTGACGAAGTTATAGATGCCGCCGCGGCCGTCCTTGTCGCCGGGGTACCAGTTCTGCACCGTCGAGTACTTGATCTCCGCGTCCTCGAGCGCGACGAGCTCGACCACGGCTGCGTGCAACTGGTGCTCGTCGCGCATCGGCGCCGTGCAGCCTTCGAGGTACGAGACGTAGGCGCCCCTCTCCGCGATGATGAGCGTGCGCTCGAACTGGCCGGTATTCTTCTCGTTGATGCGGAAGTACGTCGAAAGCTCCATCGGGCAGCGTACGCCCTCCGGCACGTAGACGAACGAGCCGTCTGAGAACACCGCCGAGTTGAGCGCCGCGTAGAAGTTGTCGCCCTGCGGCACCACCGAGCCGAGGTAGCGGCGCACCAGCTCGGGATGATTGCGGATCGCCTCCGAGATCGAGCAGAAGATGACGCCGGCCTTGGCCAGCTCGTCCTTGAACGTGGTCACCACCGACACGCTGTCGAACACCGCGTCCACCGCGACGCGCGCGCCTTGGACGCCCGCCAGCACCGCCTGCTCCTTGAGCGGGATGCCGAGCTTCTCGTAGGTCGCGAGTAGCTCGGGGTCTACGTCCGCGAGGCTCTTCGGCCCCTCCGTGCCCTTGGGCGCCGAGTAGTAGTAGAGATCCTCGAAGTC
>JBFXEP010000387.1:0-3703 GCA_050179995.1 Hyphomicrobium sp. | reverse complement strand
TGCTGACGGCTTCCGTGAGGCTTGCTTCGAAGATGTCCATGCCCTCCCTGACGATCTCGTCACTGGCGGTCAAGGGCGGCAGGAAGCGGATGACGTTGCCGTAGGTGCCGCACGAGAGCAGGATCAGGCCGCGCTCGTTGGCGGCCTTGAGGACGGCGCCGGTGAGCTCGGGCGCGGGCTCGCCGCTCTTCACGTCCTTGACGAACTCCACGGCGCACATGGCGCCCAAGCCGCGCACGTCGCCAATGCAGTTCAGGTTGGAGCGATCGGCGAGCTCGCGGCAGCGCCCCTGGATAATCGAGCCGATGGCGTCGGCGCGGGCGCAGAGGTCCTCGTCGGCGATGATGTCGAGCACGGTGTGGGCGGCGGCGCAGGCGACGGGGTTGCCGGCGTAGGTGCCGCCGAGACCGCCGGGGCCCGAGGCATCCATGATGTCGGCGCGGCCGACGATGGCGGAGAGAGGGAGGCCGCCGGCGAGGCCCTTGGCCAGCGTCACGACGTCGGCCTTGATGCCCGCGTGCTCGAGGGCGAACAGCTTGCCGGTGCGGGCGAAGCCGGTCTGGATCTCGTCGGCGATCAGCACGATGCCGTGCTCGTCGCAGAGCGAGCGGAGCGCGTCGAGGAAGTCGAAGGGGGCGATGTTGAAGCCGCCCTCTCCCTGCACCGGCTCGATGATGATGCCGGCGATGGTGGAGGGATCAGCCTGATACTTGAAGAGCGCCTTCAGCGCCTTGATGCTCTCGCCGCTCGATGTGCCATGATAGAGGTTTGGGAAGGCGACGTTGTAGATGTCGGCCGGGAAGGGACCGAAGCCCTTCTTGTAGGGCACCGCCTTGCCGGTCAGCGCCATGCCCATGTGGGTGCGGCCGTGGAAGCCGCCCGAGAACGAGATGATGCCGGGGCGGCCCGTGAAGATGCGCGCGACCTTGACCGCGTTCTCGACCGCCTCGGCGCCGGTCGAGGCAAGCATGGTCTTGGCGGGGCCGGAGATGGGTGCGATGGCGTTCAGCCGCTCGGCGAGCGCGACGTAGTTCTCGTGCGGCGTCACCTGGAAGCAGACGTGGCTGAAGTCCTCGAGCTGGCGCTTCACCGCCTCGACGATGCGCGGGTGCTGGTGGCCGGTGTTGACGACGGCGATGCCGGCGCCGAAGTCGATGTAGCGGCGGCCGTCCTCGCTCCAGATCTCGGCGTTCTTGGCGCGCTTGGCGTAGATCAGGGTGGCGTGCCCGATACCGCGCGGTACGGCGTCCATGCGGCGTGCGTGAAGCTCGGCGGAGGTGGCCATGATGCTCGCTTTCCTCTCTCGGATCGTCCCGGCCGGGAAACGGCGGCCGCATCTGTGCGCTCAATACTTTGATCTTCTCCGCGCACCGTACTCCAGCGGTTAAGCCTGTTCAAGCCCCGTATTTGCTGCGAAAATGGGCCTGCCCTGTTCATTTGATCAAAAAACTGATCATAATGCGTCGCGCATGGCGGGTGCCTGTGGTATCCGTCGGGGTGCGGGACGAAGCGGAGAGGCGAGACATGGCACGGCGCAAGAGCAAGGAGGCGGAAGCGGCGCGACCGTCGATCGACGTCGGCGCGCGGCTCAAGGCGCAGCGGACACGCGCGGGGCTCTCGCAGCGGGATCTCGCGGGCATGGCGGGCGTCACCAACGGCATGATCAGCATGATCGAGCAGAACAAGCATAGCCCATCGGTGGCGACGCTCAACCGGCTCACGGACGCGCTGGGCCTGAGCTTCGCCGAGTTCTTCTCCATCTCGCTGCCGGAAGCCCCGCGCGTGTTCTACCTCAAGGACGAGCTCGTGGCGCTGACGGAGGGCAAGGTGCGTTTCGTGGTGGTGGCCGGCGAGCGCGAGGACAAGGCGCTGCAGATCCTGCATGAGGTCTATGCGCCGGGCGGCGACACGGGCGCGACCATGCTCACGCATCGCGGCGAGGAGGGCGGGCTCGTCATCTCGGGCGAGATCGAGCTCACGGTGGGTCCGCAGCGGCGCGTGCTCAGGGCGGGGGACGCCTACTACTTCGAGAGCGCGACGCCGCACCGATTCCGCAATGTCGGCAAGGCGCCGGCGGTGATCGTCAGTGCCTGCACGCCGCCGTTCATGTGATGGGCGCTGCATCGTTACGGCGTGCCTTTGAAGAGTCCCTCACCTGCCCGCCTCACCTTCGGCTCGTCGGGCATCCTCTCCCGTCCCGGGAGAAGGTGCCCTGGCTTGGCGGAGGCCTGCCTCCGGCAGGACGGGGCGGATGAGGGACTTGGGGAAGGTTGGGGTGAGGGGCAGCAGCACGCCGCAGCGCCAGGTTCTGCCCCTCACCCCAACCCTCTCCCCGTAAGGACGGGGACGGGGAGGGGGATGCACTAGGCTGTGAACTCACTATTGGATGGGCATTGACGCGATGATTTTCGCGCTGCCGGCAGGAGCGGAAGCGCAGCAAACCTCCATGGTTTGCAAGCTTTCGCGTCATGCTGGAAGCATGCCTCCGGCATGACCCGGCGGTGCGAAAAGACCGCGCCCCTTCGGGGTGAGCCGAGACAAGCCAATGGCGGCGTCACATCGCTTGCCCGATGCGAAGGCATCGGGCTTCGCGATTTTCCTGGCCCTTGGCTTGTCTCGGCTCATCAATGCTCCATCGAATAATGAGTTCACAGCCTAGATGCCGCCGAGGCAGAGGAATTTGATTTCGAGGTATTCCTCGAGGCCTTCGGCCGCGCCCTCGCGCCCGAGGCCGCTCTCCTTCACGCCGCCGAAGGGCACGGTTTCGTTCGAGAAGATGCCCTCGTTGACGCCGACCATGCCGGCATCGAGCTGCTCGGCGACGCGCCAGGCGCGGCCGATGTTCTGGCTGAAGAGGTAGGCGGCAAGGCCGAACGGCGTGTCATTCGCCAGGCGCACGGCCTCCTCCTCGGTCTCGAAGCGGATCAGAGCGGCGACGGGGCCGAAGATCTCCTCGTGCACGATGGTCATGGCCGGTGTGACGCCGGTCAGGACCGAGGGCTGGTAGAAGAGCGGGCCGGCTTTGTCCGGCGCGCCGCCGGCGATGACCTTGGCGCCCTTGGCGGTCGCGTCGCCGACCAGCTTCTCGACCTTCCTGATCGCGTCGGCATTGATGAGCGGGCCGATGGCGGTACCGGCCTCGCGGCCGGGGCCGACCTTGAGCTTCCTCACCTCGGCGGCGAGCGCCTCGGCGAAGCGGTCGTAGATGCCGGCCTGCACGAAGATGCGGTTGGCGCAGACGCAGGTCTGGCCGGCGTTGCGGTACTTGGACGCCATGGCGCCGGCGACGGCCTGGCCGAGGTCGGCGTCGTCAAACACCAGGAGCGGCGCGTTGCCGCCGAGCTCGAGGGTGAGCTTCTTCACGGTGCCGGCGCACTGGCGGTAGAGGATCTTGCCGACCTCGGTCGAGCCGGTGAACGAGAGCTTGCGCACGCGCGGGTCCTCGCACAGCGCCTTGCCGACGGCGGGGGCCTCGTTGGTCGTCACGACGTTGAACACGCCGGGCGGGATGCCGGCATCGAGCGCGAGCTTGGCCATGGCGAGGGCGCAGAGCGGCGTGTCCTCGGCGGGCTTGACGACCACGGTGCAGCCGGCGGCGAGGGCGGGCGCGACCTTGCGCGTGATCATGGCGATGGGGAAGTTCCAGGGCGCGATGGCGGCCACGACGCCGATCGGCTGCTTGATGGTGACGTAGCGCTTGCCG
>JBFXEP010000386.1:0-3715 GCA_050179995.1 Hyphomicrobium sp. | reverse complement strand
GTTGTCGAACGCCACGTCGAGGCCGTGATCGAGCTTCGTCACCACGAGCCGCCCGCCCGCGCGATCCGCCATCACGACACGCGCCAGCGCCCGGAGCCCCGGCACCGCAGCCACGATCATGGCGTCCAGCACCGGGCATTCCACGAGATCGACCAGCTTGTGCTGGCCTTCCTCGCGGAAACCGATGATCACATCCGCGCCGCGCCGTTCGACACCGAGAAACGCCCGCCGCCGCGAGCCGGCCTGCACCACCTCGAGGGGCGCCACCTCCGCCGCGATCCCGCGATGCCGGAACGCCTCGATCACGAGCCCATGCTTCCACGCGCGATAGAGGTCCGGCGACATGTGCTGCGCAAGACAGCCGCCACATTGCAGGAAATGCCGGCACAGGGGCGCTGCCCGCGCCGGACTCTCCGACAGCCGCACGGCTTCCCCAGCGCCCACGCGCCAACGCTCGCCGGGCAGCGCGAACGGCACATAGACCGCCTCGCCGCCCTCGATCACCACGCCGTCGCCCTTGGCGCCGATCCGCTCGATGACGATCTCGCGCCCCTCAGTCATCACGCACGGCCCCGATCAGAAACTCCTGGTTGCCCGAGCCGCCCTCGATCGGCGAGCTCATCCGTCCCACGACGCGCCACCCGCCGAGACCGCCGATCCACGCTGCGATCTTGTCGACCTGCGCCGCACGCACGGCGCCATCCCGCACGATGCCGCCTTTCCCGACCGCCGCCGGGCCGGCCTCGAACTGCGGCTTCACCAGCGCGACGAGCCATGCGCCCGGATCGGCGAAGCGCAGCGCCGCCGGGAGCGCCTTCTCGAGCGAGATGAAGCTCACGTCGGCGACGATGGCGGTGACGCGCCGCGGGATGTCCTGCTCCGAGAGGTCGCGCACGTCGCTGCCTTCGAGCGAGGTCACGCGCGGATCGGCGCGAAGCCGCGCATGCAATTGCTCGCGCCCCACGTCGACGGCGAACACATGCCCGGCCCCCTCATGCAAAAGCACCTCCGTGAAGCCCCCGGTCGACGCGCCGACATCGAGCGCCACGCGCCCCCGCGCCTCGAATCCGAACGCCGTCAGCGCCGCCGCGAGCTTGAGCGCGCCGCGCGACACGTAGTCGGACGGCTCGCAAACGGCGATCGCGGCATCCTCCGCCACCAGCGCGCCGGGCTTCATCTCGACCGCATCTCCCACGCGCACCGCCCCGCGCACGATGAGATCGCGCGCCCGCGAGCGCGTGGGCACGAGCCCGCGCAGGAGAAGCGCCTTGTCGAGCCGAAGGCCCATATCCGTGATCGTCCGTTGCGAACCTTGTTGCCGCGTCTGGCGTTGCCGGCTGGGGAAGCTATATATCGCTGGAACGAGTCCTGAGGCCACAACAGTCGCTTACGCTAACACGGAGAGCTCCGATGCACGCATTCGACCGCCGCAACCTCCTGCGCGCCGCCGGCGCCGCCACCCTCGCAGCCGCCATGCCGGCCTTTTCCGCTGGCCGGGCTTGGGCCGGCGATGCGGCGCCCTCGGGCCCGTTCACGCTGCCGCCCCTCCCCTACGATCCGGCTGCCCTCGAGCCGCACATCGATGCCACGACCATGGGCCTGCACCACGGCAAGCATCATCAGGCCTACGTGACCAACCTCAACAAGGCGCTCGCCGACCACGACGATCTCGCCAAGCGGTCGCTGGAGGAGATTCTCGCCAAGCTGGACGATGTGCCCGAGGCGGTCCGCACGGCCGTCCGCAACAACGGCGGCGGCCACGCCAACCACTCCATGTTCTGGCAGATCATGGGCGCACCGGGCGGGCCTGCCCCCGAAGGCGAGCTGAAAGCCGCCATCGACGCCGATCTCGGCGGCCTCGAGAAGCTCGAGGCCGATTTCAACACCGCCGGCACCAAGGTCTTCGGCTCCGGCTGGGTGTTCGTCACCGTCGACAAGGACGGCAAGCTCGCGCTCGTCTCGAAGCCGAACCAGGACACGCCCCTGATGCAGGGCGGCCGCGTCCTCCTCGGCAACGACGTCTGGGAGCACGCCTACTATCTGAAATACCAGAACAAGCGCGCCGACTACCTCAAGGCCTGGTGGAATGTCGTGAGCTGGAAAGCCGTCGCCGACCGCTACGCCGCCGCCAAAGCCGGCACGCTGACGATCTGAACGGCGCTTACGCCCCGGGTCCCGGCTCACCGCTTCGCTCCCGCCGGGATGGCACAAGCGGCATCGCCGTGCCAATGAGTGTCATCCCGGCCGAAGTGGCGGCGCGCAAGCGACGCCACGCAGAGCCGGGACCAAGGGGGCCGCAAGCTCAATCCTTGACCGCGTACTTCCCCGGTCCGTTGATGAACAGGAACAGAAGGCCGCCGGCCAGCGCGATGTTCTTCATGAAGTTGATGAACTGGCTCCCTCCGCCATCGCCAGACCACGCCGTGTGGAACACGACCGCTGTGACGATGCAGAAACCCGCGAGCGCCAGCGCCGCCCAGCGCGAGAAGATCCCGAGCAGGATGGCAAGCCCGCCGCCAAGCTCGGCCGCAATGGCAAGCGGCAACAGGACGCCCGGCAGCCCATAAGCCTCCATGTAGCCGACCGAATCCGCGTAGCCCGTGATTTTCTCGTAGCCGAACACAATGAACAGCGGCGCAATGAGAAGGCGCGCGACGAGGCTCGCGAGGTCATGATTGACTGGCATGCGATGAACCTTGTGGTGAGTGGCCCGACGACCGGACCAGTCTATCCGCGTTCGGCCGCTGGGTCATCGCCTCGCTGAGGAGGCCATCCGCGAGCCATGCGTTGAGATACTGCGCAACGCGCAGCGCCGCGCTCGCCGGATCGTCGAACGTCGCCGCCATTTCCGCAAGGCCCGAGAAGCTTTTCCCGCCGGCCGCCTCCGCCCACAGCATGCGCTCCTCGGCCTCGAGCCTGCGCGCGACCGGCACGCTCACCCGGCGCCAGACGAGGAGCGCATGCGGCTCCACAAGCCGGCAGGCGCGAGGCGCCTCGCCGCCATCCTTCACTGCGCACCAGATATCGAAGGCGTTGCTCCCGAGCACGAGCAGCGCCGCGGACGGATGCGTCCTGAACACGAGATCGCCCCACGCCTCGGGTGGATGCGCCGCGAGCCCCGCAAGGTCGAGCACCGGCGCATCCGGGGCATCGAACGCCGCATCGAGCTGCCGCTCGAGGAGCGCGACCTCACGTAGCTCCGGGTGCATGGAGAAGTCTTCCCGGGCCAGAAGCTCCGGCAGATGCGTGCCGTACCAGCGGGCATTGGCCGTGCGCGACGGAAAATCCGCCACGTAGCGGCGTGCGACCGCGTCGAACGCCTCCTCGCCCAAGTGCTCTCCCATGTACGCCGCGAGCACCGGATAGGCGTTCCCCAGCACCTCGACCAGCCGCGCCACGTACGCGTTCCGGTAGACGCCGAGCAGCACGGCATTCGACGCGCGCGTGTTGGGCGGAATGAGCGCCAGCACGCCATCGTCACCGTCGACCAGCGCCGCCTGAAAGCGCGCCTGCAGCTCGGCGAGCGTTGGTGCCTCAGGCGGCGGCATGCGTGCGCCCCAGCACTTCCGCGGCCACGGCGCGCGCCTGATCGAGCTCCGCCACGAGCTCCGCCAGCGGCGGGATATGATCGTCGCGCTCGATGATCGCCGAGACGGGGCCGAAATGCCTGAGCGCCGTACGATAGAGATCCCACACCTCGTCGCAGATCAGCGCG
>JBFXEP010000385.1:0-3719 GCA_050179995.1 Hyphomicrobium sp. | reverse complement strand
TCATCGCCGCCAACTTCGGGCGCATGCCCAAGGTCGCGCAGGCGGCGCAGGACAACAAGATCCAGGGCTACAACCTGCCCCAGGGCATCATCTCGAAGCTGTACCGGAGTTGCGCGGCGGGCAGCCCCGGCCTCTTCTCCAAGGTGGGCCTCCATACCTACGTCGATCCCCGCCTCGGCGGCGGCAAGGTCAACACGGTGACCAAGGACGACATCGTCAAGCTGGTCGCGGTCGACGGCCGCGAATGGCTTTTCTACAAGGCGACGCCGATCGACGTCGCCTTGATCCGCGCCACCAGCGCCGACCCCAACGGCAACCTCAGCATGGAACGCGAGTGCCTGACGCTGGATGTGCTGGCGCAGGCCATGGCGGCGCACAACAACGGCGGCCTCGTCATCGCGCAGGTGGAGCGCCTCGTCGCCGACGGCTCGATCAGGCCCAAGGACGTGCGCGTGCCGGGCATCCTGGTCGACTGCGTGGTGGTCGCCGATCCGCCCGAGATGCACCGCATGAACTACGGCGTCATATACGACCCCGGCCTTGCCGGCGAGGTGCGCGTCACGGTCGACAGCCTGCCGACGATGGAGCTCGACGAGCGCAAGATCATCGCGCGGCGCGCTGCGTTCGAGCTGCCGCCCAACGGCGTGATCAACCTCGGCGTGGGGGCTCCCGACGGGGTGGCCAATGTCGCCAACGAGGAGAAGGTGACGCCCTACCTCGTCATGACGACGGAAGCCGGCGCGGTCGGCGGCGTGCTGGCCGGGGGATCGAGCTTCGGCGCCTCCGCCAATGCGCACGCCATCATCGACCAGAACCAGATGTTCGACTTCTACCACGGCGGCGGCCTGGACCTCACCTGCCTCGGCATGGCCGAGTGCGACAGCCTCGGCAACGTCAATACGAGCAAGTTCGGCGGGCGCCTCAACGGCTGCGGCGGCTTCATCGACATCTCGCAGAACGCGCGCGCTGTGGTGTTCGCCGGCACATTCACTGCGGGCGGGCTCGAGGTCGCCATCGAGGACGGCAAGCTCAAGATCGTCAAGGAAGGTCGCGCGCGCAAGTTCGTGAACCAGGTGGAGCAGGTCACCTTCTCCGGCACGTACGCGGCCCAGAAGGGCCAGCCCGTGCTCTACGTCACGGAGCGCTGCGTGTTCCTGCTCACCGATCACGGCCTCGAGCTGATCGAGGTGGCGCCGGGCATCGACATCGAGCGGGACATCCTCCCGCACATGGCCTTCAGGCCGCACATCCACAAGCCGGTCACGATGAACCCGCGCCTCTTCGTCGACGGGCCTATGGACCTCCTGGCGGACCTGCTCAACCAGAAACTTTCCGAGCGCATCAGCTACGATGCCGGGCGCAACATCCTGCTCGTCGATCTTGCGGCGTGGAGCGCGCGCAAGAAGGCGGATGTCGTGGATCTCGAGCGCGCCATCAGCGACGCCTGCAAAGCGGCGGGACGGCGCGTCAACGCGGTCGTCAACCAGGACGGCTGCCGCATCGCCGAGGATCTCTACGACGCCTACGCCGACATGGTCGCGCGCGTGAGCCGGACCTACTACGACCGCATGGCGCGCTACGCGACGAGCGCCATCACGCGCCAGAAGCTGCAGGATGCGCTGAGGCGGCGCGGGCTCGACACGCACGTGCACGAGCACGCGGAGGACGCCTACGCGGTGGTCGAGCCGGAGCTGGCGTAGATTCACAGTCGACAGACGGTTCGGTGCCTACACCTCCCGTGCTGTCACGCTCTCTCGCGGTAATTTGAGAAACCGTGACGCGCATCGCCTGAAGCAACCGTTCTAAGAAACGTGTGCATCAGGTAGGGAGCTGTTCATGAAAAATTTCCTGGCCGCCGTGGCGGCAACGGCACTTTTGGCGACGCCGGCGCTTGCCGAAAGTGGCTTGCCCGTCGAAGACATGCTGACCTTCAAGGCTGGCGAGATCAAATGGAGCGACGAACCCCTATTGCCAAAGGGAGCGCAAAGCTCGCTCATCCTTGGCGATCCCTCGAAGCCCGGCGTTTTCGTGGTCCGCATCAAACTGCCTGCAAACTACGTCGTGCCACCGCATACGCACCCATTCGCAGAGATGATCACCGTTCTCTCCGGCAGCATGGGCAACGCGATGGGCGAAACGTTCGATCCAGCAAAGGGCGACATGCTGAAGGCCGGTTCCAGTTTCGCCCTTCCAGCCGAGCATGCTCACTACGTCTGGACAGAAGGTGAGCCGACAGAGCTCGAGCTTGTCGCTACCGGCCCCTGGGGCATCACGTACTTGAATCCGGCGGACGATCCGCGCTCGAAGAAGTGATGCCCGTTGGCTCGCCTGGGCCTTGGAGCCCTTGGCGGCAGAAAAGTTGATCCGGTCCATCGTTCGGAGCAGGGAAATGCCCTGCTTCGAACGCTTTGATTCTTAGCGAGCCCGTCTCGTTCGCCCACGGACATATGGCAT
The DNA here is from genome assembly GCA_050179995.1 of Hyphomicrobium sp. GTDB lineage: Bacteria > Pseudomonadota > Alphaproteobacteria > Rhizobiales > Hyphomicrobiaceae > Hyphomicrobium_C. The sequence continues at coordinate 1,265 of JBFXEP010000385.1, read as the reverse complement.
GCGTTGAGCAGCGCCCTCCGGCGGCCGGCTTGCCTTTCCTCGTCCGGGCGGCGATGGTGGCGCCGCCTTCCCTCCCTTCCGGATGCTCGTCCGCATGTCTCCTCGCGTCGCAGGGCTTCTCTGGTGCGCGACCTTCGTTGCGCTCGATGCGCTGCAGGCTGTGGCCTACGGCAATTTCCTGCAGCGGCTCGACGGATTCCTGGTCGGCCTGCTCGTGTTCGGATTTTGCTCCCTCGCCTGCCTCACCTGGGTGGCATGGAAAGCGCCGCACGAGATCGCGATCGCCCGCTCCGAGCCGGCTGCCGTGTTGTGGATGGGTGTCACGTCGGCCGGCGGCTGGCTGACCTACCTCGGCGCGCTGCAGCTCATCGAGCCGGCGGTGGCGCTCACCGTGGTGTCGGGCGCGCTGCCGCTGACCATGATCGTCGCCGGCCATCTCGGCATCGGCGGGGCCGAGCCGGTGCACAACCGGGTCGAGGTTGCCGGCAATCTCGTGCTCGCGCTCGGCATCGTGGCGCTGGCGGCATTCACGCTGCTCGGATGGTCCGGCTTCGTGCGCGGAGGCGCGCTCGTGGGCCTGTTCGGCCTTGTGCTGTCCATTCTCTCGGGGGCGATGTTCGCCGGCATGATCCTCATCAGCTACCGGCTCGAGCGGCGGGGTGTCGGGCCGGCGGCGAGCTTCGTGCTGCGCTTTCCGCTCTATCTCGTGCTGGCGTTCGCAGGCACCCTCATGGGGCTCGACGACAAAGGCCCGGCTCCGGCGGACGACCTCATGCTGGCGCTCGTGGTCGGCGTGCCGCTGCTGGCGCTGCCGATCTACGCCATCCAGAAGGCCGTGGCGCTCGCCTCCTCGCTGACCATCGGCACGGCGGCGGGGCTGACGCCCGTGCTCGTCTTTCTCCTGCAGATGATCGAAGGGCGCGTCGACTATTCGCGCGCGACGGTGATCGGGCTCCTGATCTACATGGCCGGCGCGCTGCTGGCGGCCGCGGGCCGTGCGCGGGCCATCGGCGACGCCGCGCGGCCGCACTAGCGCATTCGATCGACGATGCGTTGCAATGCAAAACTGCGACTGAATTGATTCGGCCTCGCCGTTTCCGGTCGCCATTTTTTTCAATTTTCATTCTTGTTGTATGTCTACCGATTTTTTATTGCGGTGTTTCTGTGTGGGTAGTTGTTTAGCGGTATGTGTCGTTTAACTCGGTAGTCTTGCTCGCAGCGTTGTCTTGGTCGACCCCTGCGGGACTTTTCGTCATGAATTCCAT
>JBFXEP010000384.1:0-3737 GCA_050179995.1 Hyphomicrobium sp. | reverse complement strand
CGCGCAAGGCCGGCCGCTCGCTCGCCCGCGACTTCGGCGAGGTCGAGCAGCTCCAGGTCTCGGTCAAGGGCCCCGGCAATTTCGTCTCCGCCGCCGACCACAAGGCCGAGGACATCATCTTCAAGGAGCTGGCGAAGGCGCGCCCCGCCTACGGCTTCCTGATGGAGGAGCGCGGCGAGGTCGCGGGCACGGACAAGACCCACCGCTGGATCGTCGACCCGCTCGACGGCACCACCAACTTCCTGCACGGCATCCCCCACTTCGCCATCTCCATCGGCCTCGAGCGCGAGGGCGTGCTGGTGGCAGGCGTTGTCTACAATCCTGCGTCCGATGAGCTGTTCACGGCCGAGAAGGGCAAGGGCGCCTACCTGAACGACAAGCGCCGCCTGCGCGTCGCCGCCCGCAAAACGCTAGCCGACGCCGTGGTCGTCACCGGCATTCCCCATCGCGGCCGCCCCGGGCATCCGCGCTTCGTGAACGAGCTGACCGCCGTCATGATGGAGGTGTCCGGCATCCGCCGTTCGGGCTCGGCCGCCCTCGACCTCGCCTACATCGCCGCCGGCCGCTACGACGGCTATTGGGAGCGCGGACTGAAGCCCTGGGACATCGCCGCGGGGATGGTGCTCGTGCGCGAGGCCGGCGGCTTCGCGACCGACGTCGACGGCAGCGACAAGCTCATGACCACCGGCGACGTGCTCGCCGGCAACGCCGCCATCACCAAGGCGCTGCTCCCGCTGCTGGCGCACTAGCCGATCCGCGCACGGGCACCATCCACCCCACGCGTTAAGCCCGCGTTTACCCTGATCGGGTGAGGCTTGCCCAAACATTCGCCACGGTTGTCTCGCAAGTCGGGAACGGATTTCAGCGAATCGGACCGCGCATCATGCCGCCGGAAATGCGACCGCTGCGTGCCGCAGCTTCGGACTTTGCCACCCGCTGGCGGCTTGGACTGCCGGCGCTGGCCGGCGTCGGCGCGGCCCTCGTCGTTGGCGTGGCGGCAGTTCCGACTGCGGACGCAAAGTCGCCCGGCTCCCGCTACTGCTTCAACGGCTATTGCCACCGCGTCGGCACGCTGGCGCAGACCGACACGCTCGTCGGCTGGCGCGGCTACCTGCTCGCCTCCTACTACGACAGTTGCCACCTTGACCGCTTGAATCCGTGCGGCCTGACCAGCTCGGGCGCCGTGTTTCGCCCCGACCTCCCCGACAATGCCGCAAGCCCGCTCCTGCCGGACGGCACCGTCATCCTCGCCTACAATCCCAAGACCGGCGATGCCTCCGTGCTGCGCATCACCAACGCCGGCCCCTACAGCGGCAAGCGCAAGCTCGACGTGTCGCGCGCCGCCGCGGAGAAACTCGGCTTCAGCAGGCAGGGCGTGGCGCCGCTCGTCGTCAGCGTCCTGCAGTCTCCGACGCAGACCGAGGCGAGCTACGTGAGGAAGCGCGTGTACCCGGCGGTTCCCGGCTACATTGGCAACTTCGAGACCGTCGACATCGCGCTCGAGGCGGCCAAGCAGCGCTTCGACATCCGCGCCGACGAGGAGCAGGCGGCCGGCGACACGGACGAGACCCTGGAAACGGCCGCGCTCGGCGATGCCCTGGTGCCGAGACCGCAGCTCGCGGTGTCTCCATCGCTCGCCCGCGAGCTCGGCATGTTGCGCACGCCCCCGCGACCGGTGAGCCGTGGCGTGCGTCTCGTGCAAGGCCCGCGTCTCGTGAGCCGGGAGAGCTTCAGGATCGGGCAGACAGATGCATCGGCCGCCGCGACGCTCGACTTCGGCTCGGGCCTTCAGCGCTACCTGCTGGTGCCCGGCGCCCCAGCCGACGCCAACTGATCGGCGCGGGGCAGGCTTCTCGTCACCGACGTCGACGTCAGCGACAAGTTCATGACTACCGGCGACGTCCTCGCCCGCAACAGCCCGTCACGAAGGCGCTGCTCCCGCTCCTGATTTTAAGGAACGTCATGGCCGCGAAGGCGGCCATCCACGCAAGCTCCAACGGACGCGACATCCGAGAGAACGCATCTGCCCCGGGCGTGTCGTGGGTGCCCGCCTCCGCGGGCATGACGGTGTGTTTGTGACGGTCCCTGAGCAAATCAAAGCACGAAGTCACCCGCGTGACTTTTCGCGCTTGCTCCCCCGCGCCGCGAACCGCACCGCCTCCTCGGCCGCGCGGACGATGGCCTTGGCTTTGTTGATGCACTCCTGCTGCTCTTTTTCGGGAACGCTGTCGTAGACGATACCGGCGCCCGCCTGCACGGTGAGCTGCCCGTCCTTGATCAGCGCCGTCCTCAAGACGATGCAGGTGTCCATCTCGCCGTCGGCGGTGAAATAGCCGACGCAGCCGGCATAAGGCCCGCGCTTGGCTTTCTCCAATTCGTCGATGATCTGCATCGCCCGCACCTTGGGCGCACCCGAGACGGTGCCGGCCGGAAAACCCGCCATCAGTGCGTCGATGGCGTCGCGCTTGCCCGAGAGCCGCCCCACCACGTTCGAGACGATGTGCATGACGTGGCTGTAGCGCTCGATGACGAACTTCGCCGTCACCTCGACCGAGCCCACGTCCGCGACGCGCCCCACGTCGTTGCGCCCGAGGTCGAGCAGCATCAGGTGCTCGCTCCGCTCCTTGGGATCGCGGATGAGCGCGTCCGCGAGCGCCTTGTCCTCGGCGTCCGTCGCCCCGCGCGGCGCCGTGCCGGCGATCGGCCGGATGGTCACCTCCCCGTCGCGCACCCGCACCAGGATCTCCGGGCTCGAGCCGACGAGCGCGAACGAGCCGAGATCGAGATGGAACAGGAACGGCGACGGGTTCGTGCGCCTGAGCGCCCGGTAGAGCGCGAACGGCGGCAGCGCGAACGGCGCCGAGAAGCGCTGCGACAGCACCACCTGGAAGATGTCGCCGGCGCGGATGTACTCCTTGGCCCGCTCCACCATGCCCATGTAGTCGCGCGCCGTGGTGTTGGAGCGTGGCTCCGGCTGCGCCAGCGTCTTGCCCTGGAGCGCGGTGCCGTGCGGCAGCGGCGCGTCGAGCGCTTCGACCGCGCTGCGGAGCCGCTTCAGCGCCGCCTTGTAGGCCTTGTCGGCATCGGTCTTCGCGTCGGGCCTGACCGGCGTCACGATCGAGATCTCGTCCTTCACCGAATCGAAGATGACGATCACCGTCGGCCGCATGAGCACCGCGTCGGGCACGCCGAGCGCATCCTCCTTGACGTCCGGCAGCTGCTCGATGAGCCGCACCGTGTCATAACCCATGTAGCCGAACACGCCGGCCGCCATCGGCGGCAGCTCCCCCGGAAGATCGAGCCGCGAGAGGGCCAGCAGCGCGCGCAGCGATGCGAGCGTTGGCTCCGCCTCCGCCTTGAAGGCGTCCGGCTTCTTGCCGGGATTGCGGTTGATCTCGGCGGCTTCCCCATTGGCCCGCCACACCACGTCCGGCGCGAGCCCGATCACCGAGTAGCGCCCGCGCGACGCCCCGCCCTCGACCGATTCCAGGAGGAACGAGTAAGGCTTGCCGAGCGCCAGCTTGAGATAGACCGAGACCGGTGTCTCGAGATCGGCGACGAGGCGCGTCCACACCACCTGCGCCTCGCCCGCCTTGTAGCGCTTGGCGAAGGTCTCGCGCGCCGGCAGCACGTCCATACCCCGGGCTTTTTGGGAGAGCGTGCTCACGCTGCGCGCCTCCTTACTGGGCGTCCGTGGCGGCACCCGTTGCCCGCGCCAGCTCCGCCTCGTTGATGCG
>JBFXEP010000383.1:0-3737 GCA_050179995.1 Hyphomicrobium sp. | reverse complement strand
ACCGGATGACGCACTGCCGCGTGGTGGTGTCCGCCCCGCACAAGCACTCGCACAAGGGCAAGACCTACGAGATCAAGATCGACATCGGCATTCCGGGCTCGGCGCCGCTGATCGTCACGCACGAGTCCCCCGTCGGGCCGGCGCAGCAGGATCTCAAAATCGCGCTGCGCGATGCGTTCGAGGCGGCCGGGCGCCATCTCGACGATCTGGTCGACAAGATGAAGGGAACCGCGCGCGCCGAGCGTGGGCGCCGCCGTCCGAGCAAGCCGGCGGCCGAAGCGGAGTGAGATCACTCGCGCTGCTTGCGGCGCTTGTCGGGCTTTTGCTCGCCGGCCGCCGGATCGGCGCCAGCGGTGGCACCGGTCTCGAGGGCGCTCGCCTCGGGCAGATAGGCCGCCTCCGGCGGAGGCGCCGGGCGCGGCCACGACACGTCATCGGCGCGTCCCGGCTTCGACGGCAGGCGCTCGCCCTTGAACAGCACGCGGAAGTACGCCGATTGCGAGGGTGACAGGCGGCGGCGTCCGCCGGCCTGGCCGACACCTGTCGCCAGCGCCACCGTGCTCATGACGGTGAGCCCGCCCGGGATCTGGTCGATGACGGACTCGCCAAGCTGCGAGGGCCGGTCCGCGCTCTCGCGGCGCGTGACCAGCGCGATGACGGAGGCCGGAATAGCGGGACGCACGATGTCGAGCGCGACCACCTCCTCGCGGCCGCCCTCGCTCACGATGCGCAGGTTGATCTTGCCGTTGTCGGCCTTCTGGTCACCGGGGCCGCTGGCCTCGGCCTGCTTGATGCGGGCGGCGCTCGCATCGGGCCCGCGCGCGGTCTCGCTGTTGGAGGGTGCCTTGGGATCGGTGAGGTTCACCGCGCCGGGGTTGATCTTGACCTGCTCCTCCTCGGCGCCGTCGAGAGGGATGGCGCGGTCGGCCTTGGCCTGCGTGATGTCGCGCCTCAGCTCGCGGTCGACGAAGTAGGCGAGCTTCTTGTTGCCCTCCCAGGTGAAATAGACACCGTCGCCGGCGCGCAGGAGGCGGATCTTGCCGGTCACGTCGGGGCCGTACTGGCTGTAGCCGCCGTTCTCGTCGGCGAAGGCGGCGTAGGTGTCGATGTACTTGGCGCCGTTCAGGTAGACGCGCTCGCGCAGGATGTTGTTCATCGCCTGCACGTCCTCGTTGGCGTCGTAGCGGCGCACGTTGGGGAGGCCCAGCCAATAGACGGCGATGTTGCGCCGGCGCAGCATCTTCAACATGCGGTCGCTGCGCCCGGCATACTCCTTGCGCCAGCCGTCGGTGCCGACCATCAGGCGCTTGCCGGTGGCGGGATCGCGCACCGAGACGCGGTCCCAGGCGCCCATCATCAGCACGGCGATCTGGGGCGAGGCCGCCTTCAGGTTCTCCTCGAGCTCGACGAGCTTCTCGTCGAAGTCGCGGCGCATGAGGCCGCCGACGGTGAGGGGCGCCGCAGAAACGATGAGGCGAGGGTCCTTCTGGAAGATCTCCTGGGTGCCGGCGAGCAGACCCTCGGCGAGGTCGTCGCCGATCATCACCAGGTTGTAGGTGTCGTTCGGCGGGAAGGGGTTGATGAAGCTCGTGCCGGACGGATCCTCCTGGCCCGCAACAGGCGTCGCCGCGGCGACGAAGGCCGCGACGAGGGCGAGGATCGGAAGCGTGAGGCGCGCGAGCATGCCTTCCCGGCTTATCTGTGCGATTTCACTCTGCTCGTCCCGCGGCGAAGCGCGCGGCGGGATTTTCGATTCACGCGGCAGACGATAGGCGCTGCCGGCGCATTGGTCCAGGCTTCGAGAGGAGTTCAAGGCGGCGGGGCGGCGCGCTCGGCGGTTTTGCGCACATGGGCAAGCACAGTGTCGGACGGCCAGCAATCGACCTTGAGATTGTTGGCGCGCTCGTACTGACCGATCACCTTGCGCGTGTTGGAGCCGACCTTGCCGTCGATCTTCTCGACGTCGTAGCCCGCGGCCTGAAGCCGCTCCTGAATCTCGACGATGTTGCGCGTCTTCTGCGGCCCGGTGCCGCCCCAGGGCGTGACGAAATCGCCGCCACCGGCGATGCGGTCGGCGAGATTGCCGACGAACACGGCGTAGAGATCGGACATGTTGTAGCGGCGGATCACCTTGTAGTTCTCGAGCACGAGGAACGACGGGCCGTAGCCGCCGGCGGGGCTCATCAGGTAGGCGCCGAGGGCGAGCTGCGCGTCGGTCCACGGGCGGCCGCCGGCGCGCTGCAAGCCCATCTTGGCCCACTCGGCGATCGGGCGCTCCTGCGTCGGCCCCTCGAAGCCGCAGTCCGCCTCGCGCGTGAGCTTGACCTCATAGCCCCAGGTCTGGCCCGCGACCCAGCCCTTGCCCTTGAGCTGGCTCGCGGCGGAGGCGAGCGCGTCCGCCACCGAGGTCCAGATGTCGATCGTGCCGTCGCCGTCGAGATCGTGGGCGTGCTTGAAGTATTCGCTCGGCATGAACTGGGTGAGCCCCATGGCGCCGGCCCACGACGAGCGCATCCTGGAGCGGGGCACGCCGGCCTCGAGCATCTTCAGGGCGGCGATCAGCTCGGTGCGGAACAGCTCCTTGCGGCGGCCGAGATAAGCCAGCGTCGCGCAGACGTTGATGGCGTCGTGGGGCAGCTTGTGCGCGCCGTAGGCGGTCTCGCGGCCCCAGATGGCGAGCACGGAGTAGCGGTCGACGCCGAGGTCGCGCTCGATCTTCTCGAGCGTCGCCTTGTGCTTGACGGCAAGCTCGCGGCCGGTCGCGGCGAGGCGCATCAAATAGGCGCGGTCGAGGTATTCGGCAGGAGCGCGCGTGAACTCGGCCTGGCCGCTGGCGTCGTTGGCGGGGCGGCCCGGGATGTCGAGGTCGGGCAGCTTCAGGTCCGGCTTGAAGCCGGAGAGCGCCTTGTCGAAGGTGGTGCGCGTGACGCCGGCGGCCTCGGCCTCGGGCCAGAGGGTCTCGATCCAGGCGTCGAGCTTGGCGTCGGCTGCGGCGGGAGCTGCAATCATGGCGGCGAAGCCGAGCAGGGCCGTCACGAGCAGGCATGCGCCGCGCAGTCTCGCTCCCAGCCGACGCGTTTCAGGCGGATGGCTCATGCTCACGAGCTCGTCTTCTCTCTCGTCTCTCGCCGTTCAATCGTCGCGCACGCGGCGCGAGGTTTCATCCCGTGTCTGCGATTGTGGGCTTTTTTACGGCCCGGCGCGGCCGGTTGGAACCCTTTCGGATGCCCGACATTGTGGGCCTGGCATGCGCGAGCACCTTTCGCGCCGAAGGGCTTGTTCGCAGGCGGCCGACAGGGGATATAGTCGCCGTCCTCCCGCCGCGCCGCTGGCGCTCCACCCGACCTCCCAAATGCCGGACCACGCATGACCAAGATCAAACGCATCCGCAAGGCCGTGTTTCCCGTGGCGGGCCTCGGCACCCGCTTTTTGCCCGCGACCAAGGCCGTGCCCAAGGAGATGCTGACGGTCGTCGACAAGCCGGTCATCCAGCATGTCGTCAACGAGGCGCGCGCGGCGGGCATCGAGCATTTCATTTTCGTGACGGGGCGCGGCAAGGCGGTGATCGAGGATCACTTCGACCACCAGTTCGAGCTCGAGGCGACGCTCTCGGGGAAGAAGAAGACGCGCGAGCTCGATGAGCTTCTGGCGGAGCTGCCGGAGGCCGGATGCACGAGCTTCACGCGCCAGCAGGCGCCGCGCGGGCTCGGGCACGCCGTGTGGTGCGCGCGCGACAT
>JBFXEP010000382.1:0-3738 GCA_050179995.1 Hyphomicrobium sp. | reverse complement strand
ATCTCGTCGTCGGGATGCTCGGGCTCAAGGACGCGGCGGGCTTTCTTGCCTCGTTCCGCGGGCTCGCGCGGCATGTTGTCGGCGTGCCGATCCCGGGTGCGCATGAGGCGCCGCACACGCCGGAGGAGCTGACGGAAGCGGCGCAATCGGTCTCGATCAGCGCCGAGCCCGCTCTCTCGGTCGAGGCGGCGCTGCGCCGCATCGATGCCATCGAGCCCGGCCCGAAGCGCGTCCTCATCACGGGCTCGCTCTATCTCGCCGGGCATGTGCTCGCGCTCCAGGAAGGCGTCGAGCCGCAGGCGAACTGATCGCAAGGACCCCCTCACCCGGAAGCAATCGTACGATTGCTTCCGACCTCTCCCCACAGGGGAGAGGTGAAGGACGCGAGTCCACTTTACCTCTCCCCACAGGGGAGAGGTCGCGGAGCGCCAGCGACGCGGGTGAGGGGGCGCTTCTCCCAAACAAAAAGGGCTCCGGAAACCGGAGCCCTTGGTGATGCAAAGGTGTGAGGCGCGTTACGCCTTGGCGACGAGGCTCTCGCCGATCTGGGAGCCGATCCACTCCTCGAGCTTGCGCTTCTGCACCAGCGCGCCGACGTGCTGGCCGGCGACCTTGCCGTCCTTGAAGACGATCAGGGTCGGCATGGCGCGGATGCCATAGCGGGTGGTGATGGCCGGGCTCTGGTCGACGTCGAGCTTCACGACCTTGACCTTGCCCTTCTGCTCGGAGGCGAGCTGCTCCAGCGCCGGGGCCATGGCTTTACAGGGACCACACCACTCGGCGAAGAAATCGACGAGCACGGGCTCCTTCGACTTCAGGACCTCTTCGTCGAACGTCGTGTCGGATACGAGGGTGGTCATTCGTGTCTCCTTCTTCGGCTCAGGGGCCGAATGGTTGGGTCCTCCAGCGGAGGGAGAACGTAGGAATGGGGCCTTCAGGCGTCAAGTCGAACGGCGTCCAGCCGCCATAAATCACCTCTCAATACGGCCAGCCTTTCCTCCTGGATCTGCATGAGAAACGGGCCATGCGTCCAAAGCAGGGCAGCACGAACCGGCTTGCCGGGGATGATTTCGCGCACGGCGAGGCTGTAGGCCGCGAGCTGATAGAGATAGGCTGGGGCGACATCCTCCGGGGAACGCGGCGGGGCGCGGTTGGTCTTGTAGTCCACGATCCAGACGGCGTCGTCCGTGATGGCGATACGGTCGAGCTGGCCGGTGATGCGCAACGGAGGACCGGAACCGTCCGGCCTCGGCACGACGGCGACGATCGGCACCTCGGCGAGGCTCGCAGGGCCGAAGACGGGTGCGAACTCCGGGTCGGCCAGGATGCGAAGCGTTTCCTCAGCGATGCTCGCCAGCGTGCGCGCCGGCAGTCCGCGTCCGCGCGCGGCGAGGAAGGCCTTGGCCGCCTTGGGTCGCGCCTTGGGATCGACGCCCGGCAGGTGCTCGAGAAGGGCGTGGGTCAGCGTGCCGCGCAGGAAGCGATCCCCGCCGCCATGACCGCCAGGACTCACGCCGACCGGGCTTGGAGGCGCGGGCTCCGCCGCGGGGTCGCGCGGCGGTGGCGTGGGCAGCGGCTCGCCCTCGTCGTCGGTGTCATAGGGCGCGAGACGGGAGGGCGCGAGCGGGATGGTGATCTCCACCTCGCGCGGAACGGTGCGCGTGCTCCACTCCGGGAGAGAGACCGCCGCCTCGACATCGGTGAGCTTGGCTCCGGGCGGCTCCGGCGGGGCGATCTGCGGCGCGGCGAGGCGCAGCACCTCGCGGCCGTCCATCGACGTCGCGGGCGCGAGCACGCCGTCGAGGCCGTTGCGGATCAGCTCGTACCAGGACCCCGGCTCGATGCCTTTCCTGTTCTCGAAGCCCGCCACGTAGAGGCGATCACGAGCGCGCGTCATGGCGACATAGAGCAGGCGGTTCGCCTCCTCGCGCTCGCGCCGCCGCATGGTGTCGCGTGCCTCGCACAGGCGATCGTGGCTGGTGGCGCCCTTCACCGGCCAGACGAACGGTGCGGGTGTGCCTGCGGGGCGCGTGATGCCGTCGATCGCGAGCGGCCGGCCGCCCTGGCCCGCCGCGGAGCCCGCGCTCGCCGTGTCGGGCAGGACCACGATGGGCGCCTCGAGGCCCTTGGCGCCATGCACGGTCATGACGCGCACCTCGTTGCGGCCGTGCTCCATGTCGCGCTTGATGTCGCGCTCGCCCTCGCGCATGAAGGCGAGGAAGCCCGCGAGCGAGGGCGGCGCGCCATCGTCGTAGGTGAGCGCGAGGTTCAGGAACTCGTCGAGCGGATCGGCGGCGTCGGGACCGAGGCGGGCAATCAGGCGCGCGCGCACACGATCGCGATCGAGGAGATCGGCGAAGAACTCGAACGGCGGGCGGAAGTCGGCCGCCTTGCGCCAGCGCCGCAAGGTCGTGGCGGCCTCGACGTAGCGCGGGTTCTCCTTGCTCCTCTCGAGCAGCGCCTTCCAGAGCGTGCCCTTGCGCTCCTCGCGCGCCTCCGTGCGGCCCCAGAAGGCGAGGTCGGTGAGGTCGGCATCGTCGAGACCGAAGAGGGGGCTTTTCAGCACCTCGGCGAGGGCGAGGTCGTCCTCGGGAAGTGTCAGGAAATCGCCGAGCGAGAGCAGGTCCTGGACGGCGATCTGCTCGGTCAGGCGCATGCGGTCGGCACCGGCGACGGGAATGCCGCGCGCCTTCAGCGCCTGCACCATGGGCGCGGCGAAGGGCGCGCGCTTGCGCACGAGGATCAGGATGTCGCCCGGCTGGATGGGACGGCCGGCGGAGGCCAGCTCCTCGCGATCCGCGAGCCAGCCCTTGATGGTGTCGGCGATGCGGTTCGCGAGGCGGATGACGGGCGGCTCGGCGGACGGCTCGTCGAGCGGCGACCAAGCGTCGGCGGGCGCCAGCTCCTCGTGCTTCTCGGTGGGCCAGATCTCGACCAGACCACCCTGTCCGGCGCGCTTCACGGCGTGGGCAGAAGGCGTGACGCCGGGCGTGCGCAAGGGATCGGCGAACACGCGGTCCACGGCGTCGAGGATCGGCGCCACCGTGCGGAAGGAGAGCGTGAGCGGCACGTCGCGCCAATTGACGCCGGCCGCCTTGCCGAGCTCCTGGAAACGGCTCCCCATGGCGGAGAACATCTCGGGGGCCGCGCCCTGGAACGAGTAGATCGACTGCTTCTCGTCGCCGACGGCGAACAGCGTGCGCACGACGTCCTCGCGCGCGCCGGTGCCGGCGAAGAACTCGCCCGCGATGGCCTCCACGACGCGCCACTGGGATGGGCTCGTGTCCTGACTCTCGTCGACGAGGATGTGATCGAGGCCGTTGTCGAGCTTGAAGAGCACCCATTCGGCGGAGCCGCGGTCGGCGAGGAGCGCCTTGGTGCGGGCGATGAGGTCATCGAAGTCGAGGGCGGCGCGGCGCACCTTGGCGTCCGTGTAGCGCGCCTCGACCGCCGCAGCGAGGCACGTCAAGGCCATGGTGGCTTCGACGACGGTGGCGCCCTGCTGCTCGGCCCACAGCGCGAGGAAGCGCGATTGCGCGCGCGAAAGCATGGCGTCGACTTCGGGATTCTTTGCCTTGAGACCGTTGGTCAGGAACTTGTCGCGCGGGTCACCATCGCTCTTGAGGAAGAGGCCGCTCAAGGCTTCCATGCGGCCACGATCGGTTGTCGCGGCGAGCGCCGCTGCCGCCCTGTCGGCCATGCCGGCGTCGGTCTTGCCGCCTCGCAGCAGCACATCGC
>JBFXEP010000381.1:0-3769 GCA_050179995.1 Hyphomicrobium sp. | reverse complement strand
CAGCCCATCAAGCCGACGAGCACCAGCGAGCGCCTGCCCAGCGCCTGGCGCACCCTGTCGGCAATGTCTCTGTCCTGCTCCATCGGTCCGATCCGCCCATTCCGGCGGCCAGTCATACTGCAACTTTACGGGACGGCGCGAGCCCTCGACGCCCCGGGGCTGCACTATTGTTACCTTCGGTAAGGATTAATCAGTCATACTCGCGCCACGTTGGTGACCGGACATAGTGCCAGTTCCAGTGCGTCGTCGCGTCTCGCACCCTTTCATCCGAGCTCATTCCCGCGATGCCGAGCCTTTTCCGCTTCCTCATCACCATCGGCTCCCTGGTGGCGCTGATCTCGGTGGGCCTCTACATTCTCGCCCATCAGTTCGAGCCGGAGCAGCACGAGGTGGTCAAGGTGGTGCCTGGCGTCAAGGTGCGAAAGCCATGACCCCACGCCCATGACCCCCCGCCCATGACCTCACACCGATGACCCGCCGGCCCAGCGCCTCGCGCCTCTTCTTGCTCAGGCCGGCCCCGGCCGCGCCCCTTCTTTGCCTCATCGCGCTCGCCGCCGCCCACGCCCAGGAGCGCGGCGAGGGCGTCGTGCGCGAGGAGCTGGTGCCATCGGCCGCCTACGAGGAGCGGGGGCGCGGCGTCACCCGCGAGGAGCTCGACCCGGTGATGGCCGGCGACGGATCGGGCCTGCCGCACGAGCTCTGGAGCGGGTTTTCGGCCGAGGCGCTCGCCGAGGCGATCTCGGTCCTCGAGCTGCCGCCGCGCTCGCCGACCCTGTTCGCCCTGTGGCGCCGGCTCATGTCCGCCACCGCGCCTCCCGCCACCGGTGCAGAGCGCGCACGCTTCACGGCGCTGCGCATCGAGGCGCTCGACCAGTCCGGCCTCGTCGACGAGGTGGCGGAGCTTCTCGCCAAGGACCCCGACGCCGACCGCGATCCCGTCCTCAGCGCGCTCAAGGCGAAGAACGAGATCGAGCTCGGCAACTTCGAGCGGGGATGCGAGATCGCCAAGGGACTCGGCGCGGCGAACGCGAGCGTGCCGGCGCCGATCCGAAGCGACATCGCGCTGATCGGCGCCGCCTGCGCGGCCCAGCGTGGCGACATGGCCTCAGCCGCGCTGCAGGCCGGACTTCTGCGCGAGCTCGAGCCCGGACTGACGGGCGCAGATTTCCTGGATGCGGTGGCCGGCGGCATCGCGCCCGAAATTCCCGCCGGCGCGAAGCTTTCGCTCCTCGACTATCGCATCGCGGCGCTCGGCGGACCGCTGGACGCTCAGAAGCTCATCGCCGCCGCGTCACCCGCCTTGCTGGCGGGGCTCGCGCACGACCCGCGCGTCCCCGCCGATTTGAGACTCGCGGCGGGAGAGGCGGCCGCCGGCCTGAACCTCCTCTCTGCCGAAGATCTGGCGCCGCTTTATCGCGCGGGCGGGGCCGGCGCGGACGGCGGCAGCATCGAGCGCGCGAGCCTTTTCAAGTCCGCCGAAGCGGAGCGGTCGCCGCTCCGGAAGGCTCGCTTCATCCGCGGCTTTCTCGATGAAGCCAAGCGCGCGGGGCTCTACGGGCCGGCGCTCCGCCTCATGGCCGGGCCGACGCGCGACGTGACGCCCGTGGCCGAGATCGGCTGGTTCGCGGAGACGGCGATCGAGGTCGCGATCGCGAGCGGCAATTATGACGGGGCGCGGATGTGGGCGTCCTTCGGTGCATCGCCATACGCGCCGAGCGCGGATGGAGCGGAAGCGCTCGCGCACTGGGTCGCACTCGCCGATCTGGCCGATCCGGCGCGCACGTCGGATCATGCGCGCAGTCTGGCAGCGGTCGAGGCGCTGGCGGCGCGTGGGCGCATGGACTCGGAGCTTCTGCACCGCCTCGCGACCGTGCTCGATGCGCTCGCCATCACCGTGCCGATCCCGCTGTGGGATCTGGCCAGCCGGTCGCCGCAGCCCGCGGGCGGCTATCTCCCCGACACGGGCGTGCTCTCCGAGCTTGCGGACGCCGCGAAGAAAAAGCAGTTCGGGCGCACCGTGCTGCTGGTCCTACGCAGCATCGGGCCCAAGGGGGCGGAGGGGGCGCACATGATCGCGCTCGGCGATTCGGTGCGGGCGCTGAAGCGGGCGGGGCTTGCCGCGGAAGCACGCCAGCTCGCGGTGGAAGGCCTGTTCGCCGCCTGGCCGCGCCTGGTGAGCCAGTGACGGCGAGAACTCACAGGATCACGAATTCCCCTGCCCCTCGTGGGGAGGGCAAGGGTGGGGAAAACCCCAAACGTCTCATGTTCTGGAATCCTCCCCTCCCAGCCTCGCCCACAAAGGGGGGAGGAACTGCGTTGGCGAGGTGGCCATGAGCGATGACAGGCGCCACATCGCCGCGTTCCTCGAAATGATGACGGCGGAGAAGGGCGCGGCGGCCAACACGCTCGACGCGTACCGGCGTGACCTCGACGACTACCTCTCCTTTCTCGCGCGCTCGGAAGCGGGCCTCGTCGCGGCGCGCAAGGACGACATCGCGCGCTATCTGCGCGAGCTGTCGCAAGCGGGACTCAAGCCCGCGTCGCGGGCGCGGCGGCTCTCGGCCGTGCGCCAGCTCTACAGGTTCCTCGAAGCCGAAGGCGTCGTCGCGGAAAGCCCGGCGACCGGCATCGCGGCACCGGGCAAGGCGCGCGCGCTGCCGAAGACGCTCTCGGTCGACGAGGTGGACCGGCTGATCGAAGCGGCGGCGCGGGCGGCAGATGGCGTTACCGGCCGCGACCTGGTGCGCGCGGTGCGCCATCACTGCCTGCTCGAGATGCTGTACGCAACGGGCATGCGTGTCTCGGAACTGATCTCGCTGCCGCGCAGCGTGCTCAAGGGCGATCCGAGGCTGATCGGCATTCGCGGCAAGGGCGGGCGGGAGCGCCTGGTGCCGCTCAACACGGGGGCTCGGACGGCGCTGGCGCGCTATCTCGCGCTCGGCACGTCGCCCGAGGATGGCGTGTCGCCGATGGTGACGACGCGCTACCTCTTTCCCTCGCGCTCGACCGAGGGGCACCTCACGCGGCAGCGCTTCGCCCAGGACCTCAAGGAGACCGCGATGCGTGCCGGGCTCGATCCCGAGCGCGTCTCGCCGCATGTGCTGCGCCACGCCTTCGCGAGCCACCTCCTCGACCGGGGCGCTGACCTGCGCTCGGTGCAAAGCCTGCTCGGACACGCCGACATCTCGACGACTGAGATCTACACGCACGTGCTCGAGGAGCGCCTGAAGCGGCTCGTCACGGAGCACCACCCGCTGGCGAAAAAAAACCAGTAATTCCAAGTCTGAGGCACCCCCCACGGGCGGGTGTTTACGAAGCGGCGGGGCGGGGTTGCAGAAAATCGGGGAAGGGGGCAACTTGCCCCCGAGTTTGGACTAGAGGCTTTCCGCTTTTCATGGAGTCGCGGAGTGCTCCTAGGTCCTTGTCTTGTCGTGCTTCTTATCGGAAAACCGGTTCCCACTTTTCCGGAAGCACTCTAGGCTCCCCCCGAACGCCGCCCCCTGACAGCGGTCCATGAGGCTCTCCTTGGAAACCACCATGTCCGATCGCCCGGTTCCGGTGCGCACCTACCTCGATTTCGAGAAACCCATCGCCGAGCTCGAGAGCAAGGTCTCGGAGCTCAAGGCCCTCGAAGGGGGCCAAGGCGTGCAGATCTCGGACGAGATCAAGAAGCTCGAACAGAAGGCCAAGGCGGCGCTCGTGGACACCTACGGCAAGCTCACGCCCTGGCAGAAGACGCAGGACGCGCGCCATCCGGAGCGGCCGCACT
>JBFXEP010000380.1:0-3776 GCA_050179995.1 Hyphomicrobium sp. | reverse complement strand
CGGTTCGGGCCGCTTGACGCGGACGCCCAAGCCGCCAATGTTCCGGCCATGCCCAACCCCGACACGACCACCGAAGGCGCAGCTGTCCCGGGCGACGAGACCGGCCGCGCGCGTGCGCGCCGCCGACGGGGCCGGAGGTCATCGCCTCCTATCTCAAGACGCTTACGTCCGGGCCGG
Source organism: Hyphomicrobium sp. (assembly GCA_050179995.1). Lineage (GTDB taxonomy): Bacteria > Pseudomonadota > Alphaproteobacteria > Rhizobiales > Hyphomicrobiaceae > Hyphomicrobium_C. The sequence continues at coordinate 3,599 of JBFXEP010000380.1, read as the reverse complement.
GCGTCTACCGCATGCTGGATGCAGCGGGGACCGTCATCTACGTCGGCAAGGCGCGCAACCTCAAGGCCCGCGTGCAGAACTACACGCGTCTCGCCGGGTTGCCCAACCGCACCTTGCGCATGATCCAGGCCACGGCCTCGATGGAGTTCGTGTCGGTCCGGACCGAAGCCGAGGCGCTGCTGCTCGAAGCCAACCTCATCAAGCGCTTCCGGCCGCGCTTCAACGTCACGCTGCGCGACGACAAGTCCTTTCCCTACATCCTGATCCGCCGCGACCAGGGGGCGCCGCAAATCCTAAAGCACCGTGGCGCGCGCACGATCAAAGGCGAGTACTTCGGGCCCTTCGCGTCGGCGGGTGCCGTCAACCGCACCATCAACATGCTCGAGCGCGCATTCCTCCTGCGCTCATGCTCGGATTCCGTCTACGAGAGCCGCACGCGGCCGTGCCTGCTCCACCAGATCAAGCGCTGCTCGGCGCCGTGCACGGGCGAGATCAGTCTCGAGGACTATGGCGGCCTGGTCGAGGAGGCGCTGCGCTTCCTCAAGGGCGAAAGCCAGTCGGTACGCGAGATGTACCAGCGACTGATGGAGGAGGCGGCTTCGAGCCTCGAGTTCGAGCGGGCGGCGAAGCTGCGCAATCGCCTGTGGGCGCTGGCGCACGTGACCGCCGAGCAGGCCATCAACCCCGAGGGCGTCGAGGAGGCGGACGTGTTCGCCGCCTTCCAGGAGGGCGGGCAGACCTGCATCCAGGTGTTCTTCTTCCGCGTCGGACAGAACTGGGGCAACCGCGCCTACTATCCGAAGGCCGACCGGTCGCTGCCGGTGGAGGAGGTGCTCGACAGCTTCGTGGCGCAGTTCTACGACGACAAGCCGGTGCCGCGCCTGATCCTCATCTCGCACGAGATCGCCAACCATGCGCTGCTGGCGGAGGCGCTCAGCATCAAGGCGGACCGCAAAGTCGAGATCCGCGTGCCGCAGCGGGGCGTCAAGTCGGGGCTGGTCGAGCACGCGCTCACGAATGCGCGCGAGGCGCTCGGGCGCAAGCTCGCGGAGTCCTCATCGCAGCGGACGCTGCTCGGGGCGCTCGGCGAGCGGTTCGGGCTTGCACGCGCGCCGCGTCGCGTCGAGGTGTTCGACAACAGCCACATCATGGGCACGAACGCGGTCGGGACGATGATCGTCGCGGGGCCCGAGGGCTTCGCGAAAAGCGCCTACCGGAAGTTCAACATCCGCTCCGAGGCGCTGACGCCGGGCGACGACTACGCGATGATGCGCGAGGTGCTCGACCGGCGCTTCCGCCGGCTCGCCGAGAGCGAGGCAGAGGCGCCGGTCGCTACTCCGGCGGTGGCGCTCTGGGAGCATGTCGCCACGGAGGAGCGAGCGGAGGCGCCGGTCGAGGGCGACGAGACCACGCTGGTCGGGGAAGCGCTCCCTGAGCGGCCGGACGTGGTGCTGGTGGACGGCGGCGCGGGGCAGCTCAACGTTGCGCGCGAGGTTCTGGCCGAGCTCGGGCTGGCCGACATCGCGCTGGTCGGTGTCGCCAAGGGACCGGACCGCGACGCGGGGCGGGAGCACTTCCACGTGCCGGGCCGCCCCTCCTTCATGCTCGAGCCGCGCGATCCGGTGCTCTACTTCGTGCAGCGGCTCCGGGACGAGGCGCACCGCTTCGCCATCGGCACGCACCGGGCCAAGCGGGCGAAATCGCTCGGAGCCAATCCGCTCGACGACATCGCGGGCATCGGGCCGACGCGGAAGCGCGCGTTGCTCAAGCACTTCGGGTCAGCCAAGGCGGTGTCGCGGGCGGGCGTGGAGGATCTGCAAGCCGTGAGCGGGATTTCCGGCGAAATGGCGCAAAAGATCTACGACTTCTTTCACGAGCGCCGGACCTGAACATCAATACCGTGTAAGGATTATGCTTTGTACGTGCAATGAGCGCGTGTTTCGACGATTTGCCGCACGCGTTCCGATGGGGCAATTCCAATCCTTTCTCAACCCTCGGCTGCCATAGTCGCAAACGGCTGGTGAAGGCCTTCGCGAGGCGGCGGGCGACGCAGACCCCTGTGGCGCCGCCATCAGCTTAATCAAGGACTTGGGGAAGGGCGTCATGCGTTTGAATGAGGATGTGCAACGCGGCTCCGTGCCGGGCGGGACGCGGCGGGGCCGGCCGGCGCCGGCCGAGAAACGCGCGCGCGCCGCGACGGTTTTCCCGCATACAACTCCGGCCTCGAAGACGGCGAAAAAGACGGCGCGTGCAAAATCTCCCGTGACGGAAACGGCGGCGGGCGGCCTGCCCATTCTCTACATGCTTTCGCCGCAGAAATTCATGAGCCCGTTCGACTGCAACATGGCGATCGATTCCGGCTACAAAGTCGTGCTGCCGTACGACAACGTTTCGGTCGAGGATGTGCGCGCTCTGGTGCAGGACGCCATCTTCTCGCGGCCGCCCAAGGCGCGCACCGGGCTTTTCATCGGCGGCAAAGACATCGTGCGCGCGCTCGACATGATGGCGGCCGCGCGCTCCGCCATGGTGCCGCCGTTCGAGATGTCGGTGTTCGCCGATCCGGGCGGCTCGTTCACGACCGCGGCGGCGATGGTCGCGTGCGTCGAGCGCGTGCTCAAGCGCACGACCGCGCGCGGTCTCGAGGGGCGGCGCGTCTCGGTGTTCGGTGCGACCGGCGTGGTCGGCTTCGCGTCGGCGGTGATCGCGGCCAATGCAGGGGCGGAGGTGCGCATCGTCGCGCATGACACGCTGGCGCCGCTCAAAGCGTCGGCGCGCTTCGCGGCGGAACGGTTCGGCGCGAGGATCGAGCCCGTCCACGGGCAGACGGAGGCGCTCAAAGCGCGGCTTCTGGCGTCGTCGGACGTTGCGCTGACGGCCGGTCCCGCCGGGGTCAACATCCTGTCGCGGCGGGCGATCGCCCGCTCACCGGGCCTCCTCGTGGCGGCCGACGTCAATGCCGTTGCGCCCACCGGCGTCGAGGGCATGGACCTCTTCATGGACGGGGCGCCGCTTCCCGGCTGCAGCACGCTCGGCATCGGTGCGCTCGCCATCGGCGACGTCAAATACAAGACGCAGGCGGCTCTTTTCCGCCGCATGCTGGGCTCGGCGGAGCCCCTCGATCTCGATTTCCGCGATGCGTTCGCCGAGGCGCGGGCGCTGGTGTCGGACCCGCCGCGCCGCGCGCGACGATCCGGCGCTTCGGCGGTGGCCTAGAAAACAAAGAGCGGAGCTGAAGCATCTGCTTCAGCTCCGCTCCGTTTGCGCCCGATCCCAAATACGCGGCTACACCCGGGCGCTTTCGACTAGCAGTCGACGACGCATGACATACATCGGCTGCATGAGACTTCCGCGACGACAACGTTTGGCGCGGCGGTTTCTTCCTTATGCGTTATAATATGCCTGTGGAAAAGTGGAAATGCCACGCGCTGCCTGCGGGTTGGGGGGCGGTTCTCAAGCGGCATATCAATCCGCGGCCGGTACCCCATTGACTGATGTGTGGGGCAGTGGTGTTAGCTAGCGCCCATGGACCCACCCATCCCGGCGCGGCCGCAGGCCATCAGCCTGCCGAACGTGCTCACATACGCGCGGATCGCCGCCGT
>JBFXEP010000379.1:0-3783 GCA_050179995.1 Hyphomicrobium sp. | reverse complement strand
GACCAGTCGATCGGCGTCTTGACGGCATCGCGCGCCTGGGCGTGCGCCATGGAGAACTTCAAGACCTCGCGCGTCGGCATGCCGGAGCCCGAGCGGCCAAGCCCGATACGCGCATCGGTGAAGCGCCGCAAAACCTCCCAGGGATCCTCCGGCTTCATGCGGCTGCTCCCGCTGCGTACTCGAGCAGCGCCTTGGTCGGCTTCTCGCCGATGACCTTGCCGCTCTTGTCGGCGAGCCCCATGCCCTCGAGCCAGGCCTCGAACTCGGGCGCACGCTTCAGGCCCAAGACCTCGCGCACGTAGAGGGAGTCGTGGAACGAGGTCGACTGGTAGTTGAGCATGATGTCGTCGGCGCCAGGAATGCCCATGACGAACGTGACACCGGCGGCGCCGAGCAGCGTCAGGAGCGTGTCCATGTCGTCCTGGTCGGCCTCGGCATGATTCGTGTAGCAGACGTCGCAGCCCATCGGTACGCCCAAGAGCTTGCCGCAGAAGTGGTCCTCGAGGCCGGCGCGGATGATCTCCTTGCCGCTGTAGAGGTACTCGGGGCCGATGAAGCCCACGACGGTGTTGACGAGGAGCGGCTTGAACTCCCGCGCGACGGCATAGGCGCGCGTTTCGAGCGTCTGCTGGTCGACGCCGTGATGGGCGTCGGCGGAGAGCGCCGCGCCCTGGCCGGTCTCGAAGTACATGACGTTGTCGCCCACCGTGCCGCGCTTCAGCGAGAGAGCGGCCTCGCGGCCTTCCTTCAGGATGGGGAGCGTGACGCCGAACGAGGAGTTGAGCGCCTCGGTGCCGCCGATGGACTGGAAGACGAGGTCGACGGGGGCGCCGCGCGAGATGGCCTCGATCGAGGTCGTGACGTGGGTCAGGACGCAGCTCTGGGTCGGGATCTCGAGGCGGTCGATCATGCGGTCGAGCATGGACAGCATGTCGATGATGGTGGCGATATTATCCGAGGCGGGGTTGATGCCGATCACGGCATCGCCGCAGCCGAACATCAGGCCGTCGATGACGGAGGCGGCGATGCCCTTGGGGTCGTCGGTCGGGTGGTTCGGCTGCAGGCGGACGGAGAGGTGTCCCTTGAGGCCGATGGTGTCGCGGAAGCGCGTAACGACGGAGACCCTGCGCGCGACGAGCACGAGATCCTGGTTGCGCATCAGCTTGGAGACGGCGGCCACCATCTCGGGCGTCAAGCCCGGCGCCAGCTTGGCGAGCGCCTTGGTGGTCGCCTTGTCGGACAGTAGCCAGTCGCGGAACTCGCCGACGGTCATGTGCGAGACCGGCTGGAAGGCCTTCCGGTCGTGCCGGTCGATGATCAGGCGCGTGACGTCGTCGGCCTCGTAGGGGATCAGGGCCTCGGTCAGGAACTGCTTCAGGGGCACATCGGCAAGCGCCATCTTGGCGGCGACATTCTCCTCCGCGCTCGAGGCGGCGACACCCGCCAGGACATCGCCGGACCGGAGCGGCGTCGCCTTCGCCATCAGGGTCTTCAGATCCTCGAACCTGTAGGTGGTGTCGTGCCAGGTCGCCTGGTACATGGAGCCGCTCCGTGCCGAGGGATATCGGACGGCTTCATCATAGGAAAGGTTCAGGGGCAATCAAAGCGCGCTTGTTGGGCGGGGCGCCGCCTTGGCGGGCGCGGGCGCGCAAATGCGCCAACTCGGAGCGCTGACCTAGACCAAAGTGCAAGCGGGTGTGGTGCCGGCGGCAAGTCGGGAGGAGCTGCCTGCCGGCACCACGAGCATAACGCCACCCGTGCTCTAGGGTCGGGGAGGGGGGTGCGGGTGGCGTCAGCTTTGCGAACGGGACGTTGCGCCGAGGGTGTGCATTGGCGCTTGTCCGCACGCATCGGTAACGCGTCTCGGCACGGCGGGTTCCGCGCCGCCCGCGTCGCGGCAAGGGCGCTCCCGCCGGCCCTTCGTCAACTCCCGTCTCGGTATGGAACCAAATGCGCACAAGGGCGTTCGTCCCTGTGGGCTGGCCTTGCGCCGGTCTGTTGCCGTTTACCTATCAGTCTGATGAAACTGGGTTTTTTCATCTTTTTCGGCGTAGCCATGGTGCAAACGAGCTATGGACGGCCTCATGATGTAGTTGCAAAGTCCGCCGACCTACCAAGCTCGTGTCGGCACGCGCATCGTGCTCAGACGCTTGAAGCCCGACGTGGGGGCCTGTCGCTGGTGAACGGGGTCAGCGCCGGAAGACGTACAGAACATAAAGGTCCGAGGGATCACACGCATGAGTAGTCCAAAATTCGTTGAGCAGGCCCAGGCTAACGTGTCGGACGGAGCGAATCCCGTGGGCTCCGGTAACATCGACGAGGCTGTGCAAGACGCGCTCGGCCGCAAATTGCGCGAGGCCTGGGAGCAGATCGTCAAGGAGGATGTGCCGCAGAAGTTCATGGACCTCCTTACGGATCTCAAGAATTCCGAGCAGCGCGGGCCGGGCGGCGGAGGTTGAGGATGGCGGGGCCGGATTTCGAGCAGGCTCTGGTCGGGGCCATTCCGCACTTGAGGGCGTTCGCGCGCTCGTTCGCGAACGATGCCGCGCGTGCCGACGACCTCGTGCAGGAGACGCTGGTCAAGGCCTGGAACAGCCGCGACTCCTTCACGCCCGGCACCAACTTCAGGGCGTGGCTGTTCACGATCCTGCGCAATGTCTACTTCTCTCAGCACCGCAAGCTCCGGCGCGAGGTCAGCGATCCGGACGAGCAGTATCAGAACTCGCTCGCCGTGCAGCCCGAGCAGTACGGCTACCTCGATCTCGCCGATTTTCGCACGGCGCTCGCCGCGCTGCCGCCGGATCAGCGCGAGGCGCTGGTGCTGGTGGGCGCGGAAGGGTTCTCCTACGAGGAGGCGGCCGAGATCTGCGGTTGCGCGGTCGGCACCATCAAGAGCCGCGTCAATCGCGCGCGCAACCGGCTGGTTGAGCTGCTCGGCGACCAGGAGCTGAAGAGCGGCGGCGGCTCCTCGCAAGGCGAGGCTGCCCCCGGCCAGCGCCGGCCGGCGAAGCAAGCGGCGCGGGGTTGACGAAATAGTGTGTTGATTCCGCTTGCAACCTTAAGGATGGAACTTTCAGGCGACGCCGCTCGTTGAGTTCGACGGGTCGCGACCTCATCATCGGTTGCTCTAAGCGTTTCCGTCCATAGGACGGCTTAGCAGGGAGAGAACTATGTCGCTTGCCGAAACCATCGCTCCTCAGCTTCCCTACCTGAGGCGGTTTGCTCGTGCGCTGACCGGAAGTCAGGAAAGCGGCGACGCGTATGTCGTAGCGGTTCTCGAAACGCTCGTGGCCGATCCGCAGAGCTTTCCCGAGAGCCAGATGAAGCGAGTCGGGCTCTACAAGTGCTTCCTCAAGGTCTGGAACTCGATCAGCCTCAATCGCGAAGCCAGCGGCGCGCCGAAGACGCAGGCCGACCGCAGCCTCGAGGCCATCACGCCGCGCCCGAGGCAGGCGTTCCTGCTCGCCTCGGTGGAAGGTTTCACGACGCTGCAGATCGCCGAGATTCTCGATTGCTCCGCCGACGAGGTGAGCGGGCTCATCGAGGAGGCGGGAGAGCAGATCGCCGAGCAGACGGCGACGGATGTGCTGATCATCGAGGACGAGCCCCTGATCTCCATGGACCTCGAGGCCCTGGTCAAAGGGCTCGGGCACAGCGTTTCCGGCATCGCGCGCACGCATCGCGAGGCGATCGCCGAGGTCAAGAGGAAGCGGCCGGGCCTGGTGCTGGCCGACATCCATCTCGCAGACGGAAGCTCCGGCCTCGATGCCGTGAACGAGATCC
>JBFXEP010000378.1:0-3802 GCA_050179995.1 Hyphomicrobium sp. | reverse complement strand
GCCCAAGCCGGGTCCGGCGAGCCACGGCGCTTCGTCATCCGATTTCTCACCGAAGGCGAGTTCCCTCCGTTCAACTATTATGACGACGAAGGGGTGCTGTCGGGCTTCAACGTCGATCTGGCGCGTGCGATCTGCCTCGAGGCCAACGCCGCCTGCGATATCAAGGTGCGGCCGTGGGAGGAGCTTCTGCTCGCGCTCCGGCGCGGGGACGCGGATGCGGTGATCGCGGCGCACCGCGTGACGGCCGGCGCGCTGGCCGAGGTCGACTTCTCCGATCGCTACTTCTACACGCCGGGCCGCTTCGCCGCGCGCAAGGGCAATGCGGTCGAGGATGTGGAGCCGGACGGCCTCGATGGGGTCACCATCGGCGTCGCCAAGGGCACGGCGCACGAGGCCTTCGTCAAGGCGTTCTACCGCGACAGCCGCATCGTGCTCTACGAGACGCCGGACCTCGCGCGCGAGGCGCTGCAGCAGGGCAAGGTCGAGCTGGTGTTCGACGATGCCATCAGCCTGGCGTTCTGGCTCAACGGGTCGCTCTCGCGCCAGTGCTGCGAGTTCAAGGGCGACGCCTTCCTCGAGCCCAAGTACTTCGGCGACGGGCTGGCGGTGGCGCTGCCGCGCAACGATCCCCAGATCAAGACGCTGATCAATACCGCGCTGAAGCGGGTGCGCCAGAGCGGCCGCTTCCAGGAGCTGGTCGAGCGCTACTTCCCGGTGCGCATTTACTAGGTTCTGCGGCCCTTTGGCTGCTTACCACACATCCACACGTGGTTAAGCCGCGGGGGGCCTTTTGTCATACTCCTGAAATGCAAATCCCTTGTAAGGAGCGAAACGGGGCACTCGCTGGCAGACGCATGGGAGCTCATGCATGGGGACCGAGCGCATCTACAGGACGCTGTTCATCTCGGATGTGCATCTCGGCACGCGGGCCTCTCAGGCCCATATGCTTCTCGACTTCCTGAAATACACCGAGGCGGAAACGATCTACCTGGTCGGTGACATCCTCGACTTCTGGCGCATCAAGCGCGGCGCGATCTGGCCGCAGTCCCACAACGACGTGCTGCAGAAGCTGCTGCGCAAGGCGCGCAAGGGCACGCGCATCGTCTACATTCCCGGCAACCACGACGAGGGCCTGCGCGACTACGTCGGCATGCACTTCGGCGGCATCGAGATCGAGCGGCAGGCGATGCACACGACGGCCGACGGCCGCCGCTTCATCGTGCTGCACGGCGACGAGTACGACGTGGTCGTGCGCTATGCGCGCTGGCTGGCGTTCCTGGGCGACCGCGGCTATGAGCTGGCGCTGTGGTCCAACTGGCCCTTGAACTTCATTCGCCGCCGCCTCGGCCTAGGCTACTGGTCGCTGTCCGCCTACCTCAAGCACCGGGTCAAGACCGCGGTGAGCTTCATCGGCGAGTTCGAGAAGAACCTCGCCGAGCAGGCGCGGCGCAATCAGGTGGACGGCATCATCTGCGGGCATATCCACCACGCCGCGAACCGTGATATCGGTGGCGTGCATTACGTCAACACGGGTGACTGGGTGGAAAGCTGCACGGCCGTGGCCGAAACTCATGACGGACAGCTCGAGCTCATCCGGTGGCTCGACGTCGTCAACGCGCGCAAGGCGGTGCCGGTCGGCGATCCGGCACTTCAGGCCGCGTGATGCGCATCCTGCTCGCGACCGATGCCTGGACTCCCCAGATCAACGGCGTCGTGCGCACCTACCAGCGCCTGGCCGAGGAGCTGAAGCTGATCGGCTCGGATCTCGTGGTGATGGGTCCGGAGAACTTTCGCTGCGTGCCCTGCCCGAGCTATCCCGAGATCGGGCTCGCGATGCCCGACCGGCGGCACTGCGAAAGCCTCATCGAGCGGGCGCGGCCCGATGCCATCCATATCGCCACCGAGGGCCCCGTGGGCTGGATGGCGCGCGCCTACTGCAAGCGGCGGCGGCGGCCTTTCACGACGAGCTTCCACACGCGCTTCGCCGACTACGTGAGCGCGCGCTGGCCTATCCCAGAGTCGTGGGTCTATGCCGTGCAGCGGCGCTTCCACCAGCGCAGCGCCGGCGTCATGGTGGCCACCGAGGGCATGGCCGCCGACCTCAGGCGGCGCGGCTTCGAGCGGCTGCTGCCCTGGACGCGCGGCGTCGATACGGCCCTGTTCAGGCCGCAGCCGGTCAGGCTCTTCGGCTCGGGTCCGGTGTTCCTCTATGCGGGACGCGTGGCGGTCGAGAAGAACATCGAGGCGTTCCTCAATCTCGAGCTTCCGGGCGTCAAGGTGGTGGTCGGCGATGGGCCGCAGCTGGCCGAGCTCGAGACGCGCTATCCGGCCGTGACCTTCACCGGCGTGCGCGAGGGGCAGGACCTCGCCCGGTGCTACGCCTCGGCCGACGTCTTCGTGTTCCCGAGCCTCACCGATACCTTCGGCATGGTGATGCTCGAGGCCATGGCCTGCGGCGTGCCGGTGGCGGCGTTCCCCGTCATCGGACCCAAGGATCTCGTGGTGCCCGGCGTGTCGGGCGTGCTTGGCGACGACCTGCAGGCGGCGGCGCTCGGGGCGATGGCGCTCGAGCGGCCGCGCGTGCGCGAGGCGGCGCTCGCGTTCACGTGGCAGGCGGCGGCCAAGATCTTCATCGCCAACATCGAAGGCGCGCTGGCGCAGGTGCGCCTCAGGGAAGAGGCCGCCCAGCGGCGCATCCGCATGGGGCGCGCCAGCGCCGTTTGAGCGCCGTGTAGAGCGCGATCAGTCTTGTTTCGATCGTGATCGCGCTCCAGGCTTCTGATGAGACCGTTCGAGGCGATCGTGGTCCAGCAGCAAGGCTGAATAGGTGGCTCCGCACGCGTGTCAGCCGCATGCGGAATTTGCGCTGACCTGGAAAGCCTATTCGGCTATGCTCTGAGCCGTCGGGAGACGTGCCAAAGGCGCTTGGCCAACGCTCCCGTCACGTTCAGGACATTTCGTCGGCCGAATGGACGGGGTCGGGCTGTCGATGCCATTTCGTTCGAGGATCAGCCTTTGGCTCCTGGCGGCCGCCCTGTGCATGCCGTGCGCCGCGGGTGGCGCCGCCAAGTGCCGCATGAAAAGCCCCGACGTGACCATCAGCGGCATCACGCTCACGGACAGCGAGAGCGCAGTCAAGGTGGTCGGCGCCAGCCCCAAGCTCGACGAGAGCGAGGACGACCTGCCGCATGCCCGCTTCGTCTCGACGAACGGGTCGCAGGAGCTGGTGCTCTATGCGCACTACGGCGCCGTCGACGACGAGTACGCGGAAGCCGAGGTGCGCGTCGCGGGAGCGGAGGCTCTCGCGCTCAAGGACCTGCCGCTCGAAAGCTTCAAGACCGGCCGCGGGATCGAGCTCGGCATGAGCGTCGATCAGGTGCAGGCCCTGTTCGGGACCTGCGTCAAGACACGGCAGAAGACCGGCTCTGACCTCTTCATCGAGTACGAGATCGAGAACGCCGACCGCGACAACGAGCTCAAGGCGTTCGGCTACCCGGTCTACTACGCAGAGTACGAGTTCAAGTCGCGCAAGCTCGTCCGCTATCGGTTCGGCTTCGCGTATCCCTAGAAAGGGCCTGTGGTCAGCGCGGACGGCGCGGGCCGCCGCCGGGTCCGCCCGAGGGAGGCGGGCCGGAGCGCGCGTCCTTGTGACGGAAATTGATGCGCCCCTTGGTGAGATCATAGGGCGTCATCTCGACGGTGACTTTGTCGCCGGCAAGAATTCGGATGCGGTTCTTCTTCATGCGTCCGGAGGTGTAGGCGATCACTTCGTGGCCGTTGTCGAGCTTCACGCGGCAGCGGG
>JBFXEP010000377.1:0-3827 GCA_050179995.1 Hyphomicrobium sp. | reverse complement strand
GTGGGCGCCGTACTCCTTCCAGACCTTGTCGAAGACGATGGCCGTCATGCGGTGCGCGCTCCGGCGAACCACGGGAAGGCGCGCCGCTGCACGAGGCGCAGCGCAAGGTCCATCAGGAAGGCGAGGAACGTGATCCAGATCACATACGGGATGATCACGTCCATGGCGAGGTAGCGCCGCAAGAGGAAGATGCGGTAGCCGAGGCCCGAGTCGGCGGCGATGGCCTCGGCGGCGATAAGGAAAAGCCACGCCGGGCCGAGCTCGAGACGCACCGCATCGATCAGGCGCGGCAGCATCTGCGGCAGCACGACCCTGAGGCCGACCTGCCACGTGGACGCGCCGAGGGTCTGCGCCTTGATCAACTGCTCGCGCGGGAGATCGTGGACGCGGAGCGCCATGTCGCGCGTGAGCTTCAGCGTGGTGCCGATGACGATGAGCGCGATCTTGGCCGCGTCGCCGAGCCCCATGATGATGAACAGGATGGGCAGCAACGCCAGGGGTGGCACCATCGACGCTACCGCCACCACCGGCCCGAAGGCTGCGCCCGCGATCGGCAGGAGCCCGATCATGATGCCGAACACGAGCGCGATCAGGGTCGAGATGGCGAGCGCGGTGAGAAGCAGCGACAGGCTCGATGCCGTATCGTTCCACAGGTGATAGATGCCGCTGCGCGGGTCGGGCTCGAGCGCCATGTGCCTGACGGCTTCCGCCATGGCGCCGAAGCTCGGCAGCAGCTTGTCGCCCGGGTTCTCGGCCAGGCGGATGGCAGAGCCCAGTGTGTAAGCGGCGAGGATGGCCGCGAACGGCAGGGCCGCGAGGACGAAGCTCCAAGTTCGATCTGGTTTCAGATTGATCAGGCGCATCGCATCCCTCGCGGCCTTGCCGTGCCGTCTCTAGAGCGCGATCGCTTTGCTTGAATCACAATCGCGCTCTAGCTTTTTAGTGAGACCGATGATTCACGCTTCGATCAGAGCTTCCCGTCGGCCGCGGCCTGCATGTAGGTCGCGTCGAAGCGCAGCTTCACGTTGCCCTTCTCGCCGAACACGCTCTTGTCCGGGAACTCGATGCCGATGGCGCCCGCCGACTTGGCGTCCTTGCCGAGGAGCGCCTTGTCGAAGAGGAAGGTCGAGACCAGCTCCGACTTGGCCTTGATGTCGGACCCTGTCGCGAAGGCGATAGCGTCGGCCGGGGTGGCGAACAGCTTGGTGGTCTTGAGCTGGTCGTCGAAGCCGGCGACGTCGGTGCCGGACGCCTTGGCCATGTGCTCCTTGGCGGCCTTGTCCTCCGCCAGCGCCTTCATGGTGTCGTACCAGATGCCGGCCAGCGCCTTGCCGAAGGTTGGATTGTCCTTCAGCACCTCGGTGTTGGCGACCATGAGGTCGATGATCTCGCCGGGGATCGACGAGCTGTCATAGACGAGCTTGGCGTCCGGAGACTCGAGGATGGTCGAGACGATCGGCTTCCAGGTGACGACGGCGGTGACGTCAGCCGTCTTGTAGGCGGACGCCATGTCGGCATCCGAGGTGTTGACGACCTTCACGTCCTTCTCGGCGAGCTTGATACTCTCGAGCGCGCGCGCCAGGAGATAGTGCGAGACCGAGAACTCGACCAGGTTGACGGTCTGACCCTTGATGTCCTCGAGCTTGTCCTTGCCCTTGAGGATGACGGCGTCGTTGCCGTTCGAGTAGTCGCCGACGATAACGGCGGTGGTGTCGACGCCGCCCGCGGCCGGGATCGACAGAGCGTCCATGTTGGTCACGGTGACGGCGTCGAAGGCGCCGGCCGTGTACTGGTTGATGCTCTCCACGTAGTCGTTGAACTGCTTCACCTCGATGGTGATGCCGTACTTGTCGGCCCACTTCTTGACGATGCCGGTGTCGGCGGCATAGCCCCAAGGCATCCAGCCGACATAGATCGACCAGGCGACCTTGAAATCCTTCTTCTCGGCGGCTTGTGCCGACGACGCGACGAGCGCGACGCTCACGGCAGCGGCGACGGCGCCCTTGAGGAAGCTCGTGACGGACCTATTCATGAAAAACCCCTCAGCTGACCACAACACTCGATCGCAAGGGGCGTAGGACGAACGGGGGCGCACGACGCACACGAGGAGGCCTTCCGTTCGAGAGCTAGAGGCTCCCTGCGGTATAGGTCTCCCGGGCTTTTATCCCGCCGTGGCTTCGCTCTTGCCGGAGGCTCGAGCGAGAGAGCCTCTCTCGGACCAGCATCGCGGCATGCGCGGCGATCGGAACCCTAGAGGCGTTATACAGAGCCTTGCTGCATGGGGCGTGCCAAGTGCGAAACACCGGAAGTGCAAGGCGATTCCACTGCGCGCCCGGCAGCGAATGCCGGATTTTTGGCTGGATGCACAGATTGAGGGCAGCGCGAGCGAAAGCCCGTCATGTCGCCTGAGCTGCCGCCGGCGGGGCCAAGGCCGCGCCTCCCATCTCCTCGAGCCAGCGACCGGTGCGGGCATAGTCCGGATCTGCCTTGAACGCATCGGTGGGCTAGAAGCCTTCGCAGTCCGCGATCGCGCGGGCGATCAGCTTGCAGAACTCCGGGATGTCGAAATAGGAGGTGTGGATGAGCTCCTTCCACGTGAGGTAGCGCGATATGATGTCCGCCTCCGCCTGATCCGACAGCGTCAACGTCCCGAGCGCGCCGCGAAACTTGGAGATCGCGTGAGCGGCCGCCTCGTCGCAGCGCGCCGAAATCAACCCGGCAAGCTCTGCCGGAATTGCGCGATGATCGCCGGGCGCCGACCAGACCGGCCCCTGACCTGCTCCGAGCACAATATCGGCGTCGGTGTCATTGCCGTAGGTGGAGCGCACGATTTCCGAGACGGCCATCCGGTTCAGGCGACCACTGATATAGCGGCTGATCAACGAGACAATCCAATGCAGCAACACCACCAGCAGCAGCGCCACGGCACCGAGAATGGCCGGGACGATCACGATCGGGAGCGCAAGGCGAAGGCCGGACAACGCGCTCAGGTCGTCGTCTAACAACCCGCTCATCGCCTCGTCCGTGAAAACGTGGAAGAGCAGCTTGGTGTTGAGCGCGTAGTCGTGCCCGCCACCGCACAAGCTGCCGCCTTCGCACGGCTTGCCATTTCGCATCAGAAAGCGGCGCTTGAATCGCGTCGCCCGCTCAACCTCGCTGAAGCTTGGAGGCGCGACGTCCGCGCGCCGCTCCTTCGCCAACTCGACCCTCAAGTCGTCCACGCGCCTGCGGCGCGCCGCTGCCTCGTCCGGCGAAATCCCAGCTTGCTTGGCGGCGACGCGCGCCTCCCGCAGGCTCGTAGACAGGGTGCGCAGTTTCGCGGCGGCGCCCATCGTTGAGGCCTCCAGCTCGGAATACTGTTCGACCCTGTAGACGTAGGTCTTGAGAACGTCGGCAAACCCGAGCATCAGCGGCGGGCTCGTCACGGCCATCATGAATACTATCGGCAAAGCAAGAAGAACCATGAAGCTCAGCGCCGCCACAGCGAAGTCCGGCTTGAAAAAACTGACCTTGAGCGAGGGAAGAGCGTGCAATCCCTGCACCGCCTCGTCGTCCTCGTGGCGAAGGGCGAGCCAGCGGCGCGCGTAAGCGTCGCGTGCCCTGTCGATTGTCCTCGCCGTGAAGCGGACGCGCTTGCGATTGTCTAGGTGTTTGAAGGTGAAGTGAATGATCAAAAACGGGAGGCCGAGGAGCAGCGAGGACAGGATCAGCGAGGTCAAGGCCCGCTCGGACAGCGCCCCCCCAAACAGGGTGCCCAGCAACATGAAGAGCAAAGAGAGCAGCAAAAGGAGGGCGGCGACGTAGATCGCCCTCCGTGCGAAGGACAT
>JBFXEP010000376.1:0-3828 GCA_050179995.1 Hyphomicrobium sp. | reverse complement strand
GCATGCCGCCCGAGGTGATGGCCAAGATCTTCGACCCGTTCTTCACCACCAAGGGCGTGGGCAAGGGCACCGGGCTCGGCCTCTCGACCGTCTACGGCATCGTCAAGCAGTCGGGCGGCTACATCTATCCCGAGAGCACGCTCGGCCGCGGCACCACCTTCCGGGTCTACCTGCCGCGCTATCTGCCCGCCAACGAGGGCGAGGTGGTGGCCCAGAAGGCGGCCAAGAAGGAGCGTCCGCAGGATCTGACCGGCACCGGCCGTGTGCTCCTTGTCGAGGACGAGGACATTGTGCGCTCCTTCGCCGTGCGAGCCTTGAAACGGCAGGGCTACGAGGTCTTCGAGGCTTCGACCGGCGTCGAGGCGCTCGAGGTGATGGCGAGGCACGACGACAAGATCGACATCGTCGTCTCCGACGTCGTCATGCCGGAGATGGACGGGCCGACGCTGCTCCGCGAGCTGCGCAAGAAGAACCCGGATTTGAAGATCATTTTCGTCTCGGGCTATCCCCACGAGGCCTTCGCGACCAGCCTCGACAAGGACCAGCAGTTCGCCTTCCTGCCGAAGCCGTTCTCGCTGCCCCAGCTTGCCGCCAAGGTGAAGGAGCAGCTCGGCCGCTGACGGCCGGGCCACGCTTACGCCGGCCCATCCGCACCGAGATCGATTTCGGGAAGCTTGTCCTCGGCAATGCAGCGGCCTTCGCCGCCCGCCGGCTTGCCGTCGATCCGGAGCCCGCTGTCGGGACGCGCCGCCAGCTCTTCGCACGCGGAGTGCGTGAGACCCCGCTCCATGATGACGAAGTGGGGCGTCCCGTTGAGCAGCACCATGACCACGAAAGCATACATGCGACACCAGAACGCGGCTTGGGAAGCGCTCGTTCCGCACCGCACGTCATGCAGCGCAGCAACAATCATTAAATCGCTGCAATCACGTGGAACTTCTGCGGCGTGCGCAGATTTCAAGCTCGTCACATCCGACGACTGGAGCCGCCCATGGACTACGTCCTCGTCACCACGCTCGTTCTCGCCTGGTGCATCGCCGCGCCCGCGCTGTTCCTGTGCTCGATCGAGGACGCCGAATACTCGGAGCAGGGATAAGGCGCCGCCGGCTCCCGGCAGCGCCATGCCGCGCACCTCACGCGCGCTCATCGAGCAGCACACGCACCTCCTCGAAACGCTCGCCGCGGAAGTAGGTAACGGCGATCGACGTCCCGATTGCGTCCCGGTTCAGGAGCCTCAGGATGTCGTCCACGCCCGCCACTGGCTTGCCGTCGATGCCGACGATGACGTCGCCCGGCCGCAACGCCGCGCTCGCGGCGGGGCTCCCCGGCTGCAGGTCGCGCACCGCGACCCCCGTCGCCTGTGAGAGGCCGGCCGTATAGGCCGCCCGCCGCCTGAGCGGCACCTGCTCGCCGACGATGCCGAATCGCGCCCGCCGCACGCGCCCATGCGCCAGCACCTGCATCAGCACGCCGAGCGCCGTCGAGGACGCCACCGCGAAGGCGATGCCCTGCGCCCCCATGATCATGGCCGTGTTGATGCCGATCACCTCGGCCTGCGACGACACCAGCGCGCCACCCGAGTTGCCCGGGTTCAGCGCCGTGTCGGTCTGGATGACGTCGAAGATGAGGTTGCCGTTCTGGGCCCTGAGCGTGCGCCCGACCGCACTCACGATGCCGGCCGACACCGACGACTGGAAGCCCAGCGGATTGCCGATCGCGATGGCGATCTGCCCCGGCCGGACGCTTTTCGAGTCCGCCAGCATGGCCGTCGGCAGATGATCGGTTGTCTCGCCGCGCAGCACCGCGATGTCCGTGTCCGGGTCGCGCCCCAGCGTGCGCGCGAGGAAGCGCCGCCCGTCGGCGAGCGTGATGCGCACCTCGCGCGCGCCAGCCACCACGTGGTTGTTGGTGAGGATGAGGCCGTCCGGCGAGATGATGACCCCGGACCCCGAGCCCTGCGGCACCCCGCCCTCGCCGATGGTTCCGACGTGCGCCACCGCTGGCGACACGGCCTCCACCGCGCCGATCACGGCCTCCGAATAGTGGTCGAGCAGGTCGCGGTCGGGTGCACCCGGCTTGCATGTCGAGGACTGGGAATCGGAAAGGAAGGCGATATCGCGCATGGATGTGCTCCCGTCTGAAATGGACGCCGCCGCATAGGTGCGGTTGCGCTGAGCTGGGGCCAATGCCGTGGTGGGAGGATGTGGGATGAGCCCCTGCGCGCTGCAATGGGCGGGGGCCGGGCCGCCCATTTGCCACGTTTCGGACAAAGCCGTCACAATACTGGGCGTCCATAGAGGGATGGCCGGGAGGCGCGCATGCTCTCTGCACGCCGAGGTGTTGCCGTTGCGATCGCAGGTCTGCTGATCGCCGCGTTGCCTGTCGGCGCGCGCGCGGCCAAGGATGCAAAGGACGCGCCCGCCGCCTGCGAGGCCCCGTTCGGCGTTGCGGTTCTCAACGCTCCGGAGAAACCCTGGAAGGGAGCGCCGCTCCGCGTCGTCTTCACCGCCGAGCAGGCCGTCGAAGGCGAGCTGTCGCTCGTCGCGCCCGATGGCACCGTCGCCGTAACCGCGCCGCAGCGCCACGGCGGCCCGCCCTATTTCTGGGTCGCCGAGGTCGAAGCGCCAGCGGCCGGCAAGTGGCAGGCGAAGCTCGCGCGAACGGGTGCCGCCGGCGAATGCAGCGCGCTCGTGCGCGACATCGCCGTCGCGGCGAAGCGCCCGCCCGGCATGGGCGCCTCGAAGAAGAGCGTCTGGCCGGTGCGCGAGACCTGGAGCCGCGAGACCGAGAACCTGTATGCGGCCTGGATCGAGATCCTGTTCGACGCGCCGCTCGATGCCCAGCCCTCGTGGCCCGCATTGCACGAGGTGCTGCGCGACCGCTCTCGCAACGTGCTCTTCAACTATCTCGGCCTGCGCGAGGACGAGAAGGGGCTCATCATCAAGCCGGACTGCGCCGACCTGCCCTACACGCTGCGCGCCTACTTCGCCTTCAAGATGGGCCTGCCGTTCGGCTACGCGAAATGCACGCGCGGCGGTGCCGGCAAGCCGCCGCGCTGTAACCAGTGGTGGAATATCGAGAACGAGGAGCCGCCGCCTGCGCCGCCCCCCGAGGAGCAGGCCGGCGCCGGCCCCGATCTATTGTTCAGCGTGTTCGGCGCGCCGCCTGCGCCCACGAAGAAGCAGTCACAGGCGCTGAAGCTGCCGCAGAAGCCCGAAGGCCTGGTGCCGGGCTTCGGCTACTACGTGCGCACCACCGTCGCCAACGGCGTCCACTCCGGCGCCGGACGCACGGCGGCCGACGACGACAGCAGCGACTATTACCCCGTGCCGCTGACGGCCGGCGCGCTGCGCCCGGGAACGGTCTACGCCGATCCCTACGGGCACATCCTCGTCATCTCGAAGCGCATCGCGCAGACGGGTGACAGCGCCGGCGTCATCCTCGCCGTCGACGGCCAGCCGGACGGCACCGTCGCGCGCAAGCGCTTCTGGCGCGGCAACTTCCTCTTCGCCCAGGACCCCGCCCTCGGCAGCCCCGGCTTCAAGCGCTTCCGCCCCGTCGCGCGCGGCGGCGGCAGCTTCCGCCGCCTCGACAACGCCGAGATCTTGAAGAACGCCGACTACGCCGACTTCTCGCTCGACCAGTCGAAGCTCGCCGTCGAGGACTTCTATGACCGCATGGACGACGTCATGTCGCCGGCGCCGCTCGATCCCAAGCGCGCCATGACGGAGGCCATCACCGCCCTCGAGGAGCAGGTGAAGGCGCGCGTCACCTCGGTCGAGAACGGCCGCATGTACCAGGACAAGGGCGGCGCCGAGGTGGCGATGC
>JBFXEP010000375.1:0-3831 GCA_050179995.1 Hyphomicrobium sp. | reverse complement strand
TCACTGACCGTTTTCATAAACACTCCCCTTTGATTTCATCTTGTTTGCGCGAAAGACGCGAGTGGCGCGGGGGATCAGATGGCCTCGGCGCCGGTCTCGCCCGTACGGATGCGGATGGCCTCCTCGATGGTCGAAATGAATATCTTGCCATCGCCGATGCGGCCCGTCTTGGCCGCTTTCTGGATGGCATCGACCGCCTTTTCCAGCATCTCGTCGCCGAGAACAACCTCGATCTTCACCTTGGGCAGGAAGTCGACCACGTACTCGGCGCCACGGTAGAGCTCCGTGTGCCCCTTCTGACGGCCGAAACCCTTGGCCTCGATCACAGTAATCCCCTGCAGGCCGATTTCCTGGAGGGCCTCCTTCACCTCGTCGAGCTTGAAGGGCTTGATAATGGCTTCGATTTTCTTCATGCGCCCCTGTCCTCCAGCGATCCCGGTCGCGAGCCTGATGACCGGACCGGCCATCGGGTAGCACGGGATATGCCAAGTCGTTTGCCTTAAATTAATGTCCGATTGGTCAGTGCTTTACAGCTCTACTGCCTTTTCGATAGGCAGTCCAGCCGCTACCAGGGGCGCAAAAATTGTGCGATCTGGTCGCAAATTGGGCAGGCAATTTCGCTCCGCGCGCGGGTGCTGTGGTCAAGTCCGCGCGACCTCATTAGGCTCATCAGACGGGATGCTTTTCGCGCCATGGCCGCGCTGCGGAAGCTCACCGCCTTTCCGATCGGGAGACGCACCTTGGGGATCGAGACGGTTTGGCTGGACGCCGGGATGGAGCTCCTGACCCCGGGCGAGATGGGCCGTGCCGACCGGCTGGCGATCGAGGCGGGCGTGCCGGCGCTCGCGCTCATGGAGGCCGCGGGGCAGGCGGTCGCGGATGCGGCGCGACGGCTGGTCAAACCCGGCTCGCGCGTGGCAGTACTCTGCGGGCCGGGCAACAACGGGGGCGACGGGTTCGTCGCGGCGCGGCTCCTGAAGCGCGCGAGCTACGACGTCAGGCTCTATCTCGCGGGCGAGAAGGGTCGTCTCGCCGGGGATGCGGCCGAGATGGCGCGCCGCTTCGACGGGCCGATCCGCCCGCTCGATCCCATGCAGATCGAGAGCCTGCATCTCGTCATCGATGCCCTGTTCGGCGCCGGCCTGTCGCGGCCCATCGAGGGCGTGGCTGCGGAGGTGATTGCCGCCGTCAAAGCGGAGGGGACGCCGGTGCTCGCCGTCGACGTGCCGTCGGGTCTCGATGGCGCAACGGGGCAAGCGAGCGAGCCGGTGCTCGCCGCGACCGAGACCGTCACCTTCTTTCGTCTCAAGCCGGGGCACGTGCTCTATCCCGGGCGCGGGCTCTGCGGGAACATCCGCGTGGCCGACATCGGCATCCCGCCCCCGGTGCTGGCGGACATCGGTGTCGAGACCTTTCTCAACGGGCCGGGCCTTTGGCGCGGCCTGCTCCCGATCCCCTCCGCGAGCGGTCACAAGTACGACCGGGGGCACGCCGTCGTCGTCTCCGGGCCGGCGCATGCGACGGGTGCGGCGCGGCTCGGCGCGCGCGGAGCGCTCAGGGTTGGCGCGGGGCTCGTGACGGTCGCGAGCCCGCTCGAGTCCGTCGCGGTCAACTCGCTGCACCTGACGGCGATCATGCTGAAGCCGTTCGAGGGGCCGGAGGGCCTCGCGGCGGTGCTCGCGGATGCGCGCAAGAACGCCGTGCTGATCGGTCCCGGCGGCGGCGTCGGCGAAGCCATGCGCCGGCTCGTCGAGGCGGCCTTGCGCTCGCCGGCGGCGGTGGTGCTCGACGCGGATGCGTTGACGGCGTTCGGCGGTGAAAGCGGGCGGCTTTTCACGGCCATCCAGGCGCGCCGCGATCGCGCGGTGGTGCTGACCCCGCACGACGGCGAGTACGAGCGGCTGTTCGGCGACGTCGCGGGGTCGCGCCTCGCGCGCGCTCGCCATGGCGCGGCGGAGAGCGGGGCGGTGGTGCTCCTTAAGGGCGCCGATACGGTGATCGCCAATCCGGACGGGCGCGCCGCCATCAACGCCAACGCGCCGCCGTGGCTCGCGACGGCCGGGGCGGGCGACGTGCTCGGCGGCTTCATCGTTGGGCTCATGGCGCAGGGCATGCCCGCGTTCGAGGCGGCCGCAGCGGGCGCGTGGCTGCATGGCGCGGCGGCGGCCGACTTCGGTCCCGGTCTCATCGCCGAGGACCTCCCCGACCTGTTGCCCGCCGTGCTTGCGCGCTTCATGCAGCCGGAGGTGCGATCGCGTTGAGGCTTTGCCCTTTGGCTCACGCGTCCGGGTCGAGGCGAGGGGATCGGCCGGCCTCGCGCATGGCGCGGTCGGCGGAGAGGAAGGATTCGACCTCGGCCGAAGGGAGTGGGCTCGGCTCCGAAACGCCGATCAACTGCATCATCTCGGCGACGGGGACGTAGCGCTGGGCGCTGCGGTCATAGAGGGCCCCCTTGAACAGGGCGCGGGCCGCGACCTGGCCCTCGCGCCCGCCGCCGGCAAAGATGAAGCTCTGCTCGATCAACACCGCCTGGTCGAGCCAACCCAGCACGCGCGTCTCGAGCCGGTAGCGATCGAAGGGGCGCAGCTCGCGGCGGAAGCGGATCAGCGCCGCGTTGACGACGGGCGTCCAGGCGTTGCGCCAGACGGCGCCGCCGAGGCCGCTGCGGATGATCAGGTCGAGGCGGCCCAGGTCCATGATCTGCAGATAGCGGCCGTTGTTCATGTGCAGGCTGATGTCGAGATCGTTGGGGAGCACGCGAAGGGCGAGCGTGGAGACGCCGGCCGGCATGACGAGGCGCGGGCGGAACGGCGCCGTCATGAGCAGCCAGGCGAGGCGCAGCCAGAGGTTCATCGCGATCCGGTCCTCATGCGTCGGTATTTTGTGGACGCCCTGTGGCGCGCGACCGGAAAAGGCCGACACGCCGTGCTTTCCCCGGCAGACCGTGCCCGGAACGTCGGGCAGCCACAATCACCCGTTATTGACCGTTCAGCCAGATTCAGGGGAAAGTCCAGCCCTCCCCGCGGTGATCCGCCGATGCGTCCGCGTGGGCGTCTCTCTCGATGTGGCGAAGAGGCTCGATGACGGCTCGGAGTTCCGTTCGCGCACTGCTCGTGCTGGCTCTCACGGCCGGCGGCGCCGGCGCGCCTCTGCTCGCGGCGCCGGGCGATCCGGGCCAGATCGCCGAGGAGGGGGCGGGGGCGCTCGTGCGCGGCGAAGCTCAATCGGCGGTTCTGAACTACACCGAGGCGCTCAAGGACACCACGCTCTCGAACGATCGGCGCGCGGCCATCCTCAACGACCGCGGCGTGGCCAACATCAAGCTCGGGCAGACGCGGCAGGCGTTCGAGGACTTCAATCTCGCGGCGCAGCTCTTTCCGGAGTTTGCAGCCGTCTACAACAACCGCGGCAACCTCCTTCTCTCGCTCGGACTCGCCAAGGAGGCGATCAAGGATTTCGACCGCTCGCTCGTGCTCGCGCCGGGCTACGCGGCCGCCTACAACAACCGCGCGGGTGCCTACATGCGCCTCGGGCAGACCGACGACGCGATCATCGACTACACGAAGTCGGTGCGGCTGCTCCCCGCCAACCCGGCGCCGCTGAGCGGCCGCGGGCTCGCCTATCTCTCGCTCGACCGGCCGCACGCCGCGATCCGCGACTTCTCGCGCGCGGTCAAAGCGGATGCGCGCTTCGCGACCGGCTATCGCAACCGGGCGGAGGCGAAGCTCGACGTCGAGAGCTACGACGAGGCGATCGAGGACCTGTCGCGCGCCATCGCCTTCGACGTCAACAACGTCGAAAGCTACATCCTGCGCGGCAAGGCCTATCTCG
>JBFXEP010000374.1:0-3832 GCA_050179995.1 Hyphomicrobium sp. | reverse complement strand
GGCACGACGATCTGGCATCCCAAAAGTATTCCAGTCACGAGGACGGAAAAATGAGCAAGAAAGATTTGATCGACGCCGTTGCCAAGGAATGCGACCTGACGAAGGAGAAGGCCGGTGTCGCCGTCGATGCTGCGCTCGCGCATATCCGCGACGCGCTGAAGGCCGGCGGCGAGGTGCGCATTCCCGACTTCGGCACGTTCAAGGTCGCCAAGCGCAAGGCGCGCGAGGGCCGCAACCCGGCGACCGGTGCGACGATCAAGATCCCTGCTTCGCGCGTGCCGAAGTTCAGCCCGTCGAAGGGCCTCAAGGACGCGCTCAACGCGTAAGCCGGCGATGCAGTTTTGGAGAGCGCGCCTCGGGCAACCGGCGGCGCGCTTTTGTTTTCTACCGACACAAGTTGAGACAAGCAGCGCACAAAAGGCGCGGTGCTTTTTGGATGGCCGGCGCATAGGCGCCGGGGGCGCGGTTGCGCCCCGCGTCCGCAGCCTCGTCGGCTGCGGAGGGTGGCAAGCTTGCGGCCGGGGCGTTCGGTCGCTATGCAGTGCGAGGTTCGGGCGGTTAGCTCAGTGGTAGAGCGCTTCGTTTACACCGAAGATGTCGGGAGTTCGACCCTCTCACCGCCCACCATGTTTCCAGCGACACAAGCCGAGAGAAGCTTCGCTCAATTGGCGTTGTGCTCTATGGATGGCTGGCGCGCTCGCGCCGGCGGCCGCTGGTCCCTGCGGGCCAAGAGTTGGTTGGGAGACAACATGTCCATCACAATGTACGAGATCGCGGTGCCGAGCTTCACGAAGCACCTCGAGGCGCTGGATGCGATCATCGACAAGGCCGCGGCCTACTGCGAGGCGCGCAAGATCGATCCCGAGGCGCTGCTCTCGGACCGCCTCTATCCCGATATGTATCCGTTGCGGAAGCAGGTGCAGTCGGCCTGCGATTTCGCCAAGCTTAGCGTCGGACGCCTCGCCGGCCTCGCGCCGCCCGTGCACGACGACAGCGAGAAGACCTTCGCCGACTTGAAGCAGCGCATCGCCGAGACGCTCGCCGTTCTCGCACGAGCCACGCCCGAGCCAATGGAGGCGGCCGCCGGCCGCGAGATCACCATCAAGGCGGGGCCGCGCGAGCTCAAGTTCTCGGGCCGCGAGTATCTTCTGCACTTTGCGCTGCCCAACTTCTATTTCCACTGCGCGACGGCCTACGGCATCCTGCGGCACAACGGGCTCGAAATCGGCAAGCGGGACTTTATGAGGCGCATGCCTCCGTAGGCAGCAGGCAGCAGGCAGCAGCAACAATGCGCTCCCCAGGTGCCCGTTGCCTGTTGCCAGCCGCCCGTTTCAGCCTCCCTTGACTTGGCGGCCGCGGTCACGTATTTCGACGCTTCGCTTTTGCGTGAGCGGCTGTTTTTCGGCTGGAGCGCCAAATTGCGGGAGTAGCTCAGTTGGTTAGAGCGCCGCCCTGTCACGGCGGAGGCCGCGGGTTCAAGTCCCGTCTCTCGCGCCACTTTCCCCTGCTCGATCTGTAAAGCCTCGATCAGCCGCGTCCGCCGCGCGCTCGCGGCGGAGGCTCACGCGTCGTCGACAAGCTCGTGCCTGTCGCCGCCCGTCGACCGGGCGCGGGTGAGCGCCGTGTCGGCCTGGGTCAGGAGCGGCTCGGCGGAAGCCGGCGCACGATGCGCGAGCGCAATGCCGATGCTGACGGTCGGGCGCAGGCTCTTGTCGGCGGAAATCGGCACGTGGGTCTCTCGGAGCGCGGCGCAAATGCGATGGGCGACGCCCTCGGCATCCTGGCGTCCGTAGCTCGGAAGCAGCACGGCGAACTCGTCGCTGCCGAGCCGTCCCAGATTGTCCGTCTCCGGAAGCCTGGCGCGCGCGGTGCGCACGAAGGCCTTCAGCACCTCGTCTCCGGCGGTGTGGCCATAGGTCGAGTTGATGCTCTTCATGCCGTCGATGTCGAACAGCAGCAGGGCGACGGGTGCCGGTGAGGCGGACGCCTCGGCGAGCTGGGTGCGAGCGCGGATGGAGAAGGCGCGGCGGCTCAGCGCGGCGGTCAGCGGGTCGTTGGTGACCATGCGTTGGAGAAGGGCCTGGAACTCGTTGCGAGCGGCGATGATGCTGGCGATGGTGATCGGTGCCAGGGCCATCAGCGCGACACCGATGCGGATCGAAAGCAGCGAAGGGCCGGAGTTGAAATCGGCGCCGACGTGGATCGCGCCGGCCGAGATGGCGACCAGGGTCCAGGCGCTGAACACGAGCGTGACGATGGCGGTTCCGGACAGCGTGTAGGCGAGCGCGCACCAGATCAGAGCCGGCACGGGGAAGGCCACGGCGCCCGGACCGCCGATCCAGACGCTGGCGAGGCACGCGGCGACGAGGGCGGCAAACGGGGAGGCCGTACGCAGGACGCTCTCGCGATCGAAGTGCCATTCGTCGAGGATCGATTTGCCGGGCGCGGGAAGCGTCAGGACGACCGGCAGGAAGGCGACGTAGTTCACGAACTCGGTCACGAACCAGAACGACCAGCCGACGAGCGCGCTGCCGTGGAAGAGGATCGGGTTGATCACCGCGCCCACCATGCCGGCGGCCGTTGCGCCGGCGGCGGTGATCAGGCCCAGATAGAGAACCGAGAACGGACGCCGCAGGCGGCGATCGAGCTCGCTGAAGCGCATGAAGAGCGCGAAGGCGACGGCCACCCCCACCATGTTGCCGGCGGTCAACAGGAGCGTCTTGTAGAACGATGCGCCGGTGGCGAGGTCGGCGGCGAGATAGGCCGCGATCGCCGCGAGCCATCCCGCGGGCGAGGAGAGCCGGGGGTTGCGGACGAGGAACCCGAGAAGGATGGCGTTGGCCGGCCAGACGGCGGCGAGGAGGCCCGCGGGGCGCGTGACGATGCCGACGAGGCACGCGGCGAGGACGACGGCGAGCACCAACGCTGCGGTCTTGAGTGCCGTCAGTGCGGGAACATTCCAGCGCGTCGATTCCGCTACGGCCAGTTGAGGATTTTCGATCGCCATCCGTTCCGGGTCGCTCATTCAACTCCGATGACCAGAGTCCGCCTTTCCGCGGCCCGCGACAAGCCGCAAATGTGACAGGTGCGTATGCCTCGGGCTGTTGCGCAGGGCAGATCCTTAGGTTAACACCATGGTGCGATTTTGCGCTGCGGTACGTCCCCGCATCTGAGGGTGCGGGCTCCCGAAGGACGGGACTTCATGACCGATCTCTTGACCGACTATCTGCCGCTGGCCGTGTTCATCGGGGTCGCGCTCGCGATAGGGGCGGCGCTCATGATCGCGCCCTTCCTGGTTGCGGTGCGCAATCCCGACCCGGAGAAAGTCTCCGCCTACGAGTGCGGGTTCAACGCCTTCGACGATGCGCGCATGAAGTTCGACGTGCGCTTCTACCTGGTGTCGATCCTGTTCATCATCTTCGACCTCGAGATCGCGTTCCTGTTCCCGTGGGCGGTGGCCTTCGGCGACATCGGCCTGTTCGGTTTCTGGTCGATGATGATCTTCCTCGGGGTGCTCACGGTGGGCTTCATCTACGAGTGGAGGACGGGAGCCTTGGAATGGGATTGATCGTTCCGCCCGAGTTCGCCTTCGACAAAGCCAAGGAAGGCGCCGGCGGCGCCTCGGGCTCGCTCGTCAAGCCGTCTGATCCGTTCTTCAGCGATCTCTCGAACGAGCTCGGCGACAAGGGCTTCCTGGTCACGACGACCGACGATCTCATCAACTGGGCGCGCACGGGCTCGCTGATGTGGATGACGTTCGGGCTCGCGTGCTGCGCGGTCGAGATGATGCAGGCCTCCATGCCGCGCTACGACCTCGAGCGCTTCGGCTTCG
>JBFXEP010000373.1:0-3850 GCA_050179995.1 Hyphomicrobium sp. | reverse complement strand
GGGGGTTGTGGGGGGCGGTGTGGCCCCGCTTCTTGCGCAAACCGAGCAGCAGCACGCATGACCTTCCCCGACCTCACGGACGACCTGAGGGCGCGCATGCCGGACCTGCGCGGGCGCGTCGCGGCCAACGTCTCGCTCGCCGACATCACGTGGTTTCGCGCCGGCGGCCCGGCACAAATCCTGTTCGCGCCCGCCGACGAGGCCGACCTCGCCTATTTCCTGAAGCAGAAGCCGAAGGACCTGCCCGCCTTCGTCATCGGCCTCGGCTCGAACCTGCTCGTGCGCGACGGCGGCGTGCCCGGCGTCGTCATCCGCCTCGGCCGCGGCTTCACCGGCGCAGCCGTCGAGCCCGGCCACCGCATTCGCGTCGGCGCCGCGCTGCCGGACGTCAAGGTCGCGCGCGCCGCGGCGGAGGCGGGCATCGCCGGCCTCGCCTTCTATCGCGGCATCCCGGGCTCCATCGGCGGCGCATTGCGCATGAACGCCGGCGCCCACGGCAGCGAGACCAAGGACGTGCTCGTCGAGGCCCGCGCCGTCGATGCGCATGGCAACGTGCACGTTCTCTCGGCAGCCGACATGGGGCTAACCTATCGCCACAGCGGCGTGCCGGACGATTGGATCTTCACGCAAGCTCTCTACCAGGGCAGTCCGGGGGACCCCGACGACATCCTGAGCGAGATGGATGCCGTCGCCGAGTACCGCGAGCAGAACCAGCCCATCAAGGAGCGCACCGGCGGCTCGACCTTCAAGAATCCGCCGGGCTCGAGCGCCTGGCGGCTGATCGACGAGGCGGGCTGCCGCGGGTTCCGCGTCGGCGGCGCTTCCGTCTCCGAGAAGCACTGCAACTTCCTCATCAACGACCAGGGTGCCACCGGCGAGGACATCGAGCGCCTCGGCGAGACGGTGCGCGCGCGCGTCAAGGCCGCGGCTGGCGTAACGCTCGAATGGGAGATCATCCGCCTCGGCCTCCCCGCATCGGGCCGGCCCGTGGGCGAAGCCCTGGCGGAGACGGTAGGCTCATGACCGATAAGCTTCCGGCGCCGCCCCCGCGCACGCATCGCCATGTCGCAGTGCTGATGGGCGGGCTCTCCGCCGAGCGCGAGATCAGCTTGAAGTCCGGCACCGCCGTCGCCGACGCCCTCGAGGGCGAAGGTTACCGCGTGACGCGCATCGATGTCGGCCGCGACATCGCGCGGCACCTCGAAGACATCCGCCCCGACGTCTGCTTCAACGCGCTGCACGGCCGCTTCGGCGAGGACGGCCTGATCCAGGGCATTCTCGAGACGATGGCGATTCCCTATACGCATTCCGGCGTGCTCGCCTCCGCTCTTGCCATGCACAAGGAGAAGGCCAAGGCGATCATGCAGCCGGCCGGCGTGCCGGTCGCCGAGGCGCGGCTCGCGACACGCGAGGATGCGGCAGCAGCTCACGCCCTGCCGCCGCCCTATGTCGTGAAGCCCGTCGACGAGGGCTCGAGCGTCGGCGTGCTCATCGTGCGCGACGGCATGAACGACTGGGCCAAGCTCATCCGCGACGGCGGCGCGCCGGACCAGGTCGTCATGGTCGAGCGCTTCATCCCCGGCCGCGAGCTCACCTGCGCCGTCATCGGCGACTTCGCCACCGAGGTCATCGAGATCGTCCCCCAGAAGGGCCTCGCCTTCTACGACTTCGAGGCCAAGTACGCGCCGGGCGGGTCGAAACACGAGCTTCCGGCCGATATTTTACCGGATGTTTACCAGTTGATCCGGAAATACACCCTGGCGGCACATGCCTCGCTCGGCTGCCGCGGCGTGTCGCGCGCGGACTTCCGCTACGACGATACGCAAGGCGGCACGGGCGAGCTGATCTGTCTTGAGGTGAACACGCAGCCGGGCATGACCGGGACCTCGCTGGTCCCGGAATTGGCGGCATATGCCGGCTGGTCGTTCGGCCAGCTTGCGCGATGGATCGTCGAGGACGCGAGTTGTTCGAGGTAGGCGACAGCCGGGCGGTACGAGGGGAGGCGCGAGGCGCCGGTCCCGAGACGCCCTGCAACCCGCCGCACGCCGGGAAACGCGGGAAGCGCCTCAAGCGCTCCCACCTGCTGCTCGGCGCGCTCGCCCTGGGCCTGGCGCTCGGCGCCCTCGAGGAAGCGGCCCGCCGCGCAGGCTTTGCGCCCGACATGGAGCGCGTGGCGCAGGCCCTTGGCTTCGGCATCGACCAGGTTGCGCTCACCGGCCACCGCTTCAGCTACGACAGCGACATCTTCGATGCCCTCGACCTCGGCAACGTGCGGTCGTTCGGCTCGCTCGATACCGCCGCCGTCAAGAGCCGCATCGAGCGCCTGCCCTGGATCGATACTGCGGAGCTGACGCGCGTCTTTCCCGGCCGCCTCGAGATCCGCGTCGCCGAGCGCCGGCCCTATGCGCTCTGGTCGCGCGCCGACCGCCTCTACCTGATCGACAAGACCGGCCGCGTGCTGGCCGCCGTCAACGGTGAGACGCTGCCCGACCTGCCGCGCTTCGCCGGAGAGGGCGCTGCAACTGAAGCGGCTTCGCTCCTGGAGACGGTCGCGCTCTACCCCGAGGTGGCGCGCCGCCTCGCCATGGCCGAGCGCGTGTCCGAGCGGCGCTGGCGCCTGAAGCTCGACAACGGCACCACGCTCGAGCTGCCGGCCGACAACGAGGTCGGCGCGCTCGAAGGGCTGTCGCGCGACGCGAGCCTCGCGAAGCTCGTCGCTGCGGGTCGCACCACGCTCGATTTCCGCGGTCCCGGCCGCGTCGCCATCCGCCCCGATGCCGAGGCCGACGCTGCCGCGTCGTCCGCCGCGCCCAACCCCGGCTCGTGAGGGGA
Source organism: Hyphomicrobium sp. (assembly GCA_050179995.1). Lineage (GTDB taxonomy): Bacteria > Pseudomonadota > Alphaproteobacteria > Rhizobiales > Hyphomicrobiaceae > Hyphomicrobium_C. The sequence goes on along the minus strand of JBFXEP010000373.1, from coordinate 1,018 downwards.
GGGGGCATGGCGCGCGAAAAAGGACAGCGGCGGAGAAGCTCAGCGAGGCACGTCACCGGCGTGCTCGACATTGGCACCAGCAAGGTCGCCTGCATCATCGCCGCGATGGAGCCCGCGGGCCTGCGCGTGCTCGGCGTCGGCCATCAGCGCGCTGAGGGCATGAAGGGCGGCGTGGTGATCGACCTCGACCGTGCCGAGCAGGCCGCCCGCGACGCCGTCGCGGGAGCTGAGCGCCAGGCCGGCGTCGAGCTCAACGCCGTCCACGTCGCGGTCGCCTGCGGACGCCTCAAATCCTTGAGCTTCAGGGCCCGCGCCGACATCGCCAACGGTCTCGTGTCCGATGCCGACATCGATCGCGTGCTCTCGGCCGGCGAGGCCTACGTCGGGCGCCAGCCCGGCCGCGCGCTCGTGCATATGAACGAGGTCGCCATGCGCCTCGATGGCATGGCCGGCTCCCGAGATCCGCGCGGCATGGCCGCCCGCGAGCTCGCCCTCGACCTGCACGCCGTCACCGCCGACGAGGCGCCCGTGCGCAACCTCTCGATGGTCGTCGGCCGCTGCTATCTCGACATCGCCAGCCACGTCCCCGCCCCGCTGGCGAGCGCCCTTGCCGTCGCCAGCGAGGACGAGCGCCGCCTCGGCGTCACGGTGGTCGACATCGGCGCCGGCACCACCGGCATCGCCATGTTCGCCGACGATCGTTTCCTGTACGCCAGCTCCGCTCCCATGGGAGGGGCGCAGATGACCTTCGACATCGCCCGCGCGTTGCATACGCCCCTTGCGGAAGCCGAGCGAATCAAAGCGCTTTATGGCACAGTGGTCAGTGCTCCGTCCGATGAGCACGATGTCTTTTCATACCCGTCTGCGGATGATGAAGGCATCGTGGATCAGATGACGAAAGCCGAGCTTGCCGAGGTCATCCGGCCCCGTGTGACGGCCATCGGCCATCACATCCGGCAGCGCTTGGAGGAGTGCGAGATGACGGCCTATGCCGGCCGCAGCGTGGTGCTGACCGGCG
>JBFXEP010000372.1:0-3857 GCA_050179995.1 Hyphomicrobium sp. | reverse complement strand
CGGAGCGGATCACCGCCGTCCACTTGGCCATGCCCCGGAACAGGGCCTCGATGTCGATCTCCTGGAACGGCGCGCGCTCCTCGAGCGGGGCCGTCGGCAGGCCGACGAACAGGATCATCGGCGTCGCGTCCTGTTGCGCCACGTAGACGCCGGCCACAGCGTTCACCACGCCCGGCCCGCGCGTTGCGAAGGCGATGCCGGGCTGCCCCGTGAGCTTGCCAACCGCCTCCGCCATCAGCGCCGCACCGCCCTCGTGCCGGCAGACGATGGTGCGCACGGCGGGCGTTTCGTAGAGCCCGTCCAGCACCGCGAGGAAGCTTTCGCCCGGAACCTCGAAGATGCGCGTCGCGCCGTGCGCCACGAGCTGATCGATCAGGAGCTTTCCGCCGTGCGCCATGGAGGGGGTGGAGGGTCCTTCGCCGACTAGAGTGCTTCCGGAAAAGTGGGAACCGATCATGGCGAAGCCATGCGAGCAACCAAGTCCGATAAGAAGCACGACAAGACAAAGACGTAGAGGCTTTCCGCGATTCTATGAAAAGCGGAAAGATTCTAGGGGTGCGGGAAGCGCGCCCCCGAGCCTCAGACATAGGGCAGGCCGTGGGCGGAGGCCACAGCCGTCGGCGCCGGCCGGCCCTTGGCGAACCCGAACCTTTGCGCCAGGGTTAAGGATCGCGGAGCGAAGTGGGCGCAGCAACTAAACCATGATTGCTTCCGATCTTTGTCGCTTCGATCGTCGCGATCGCGAATTTCGGACAGTACTGAAACCGCTCTTGCACATTTTAGTCTGTAGGCTGTTGCGGAACCCGGCTAGCAGCGAGCACCGCGACACCGGTAATCTAGCCGCAAATGACCCAGGATGCGGGGCCGATGCACGGAAGAGGGCTGAGGAGGCAGCGCGCTGGATTGCGCCTTGCGCTGGCGGTTGCGCTGGGTCTGGGGCTTTCGCCTGGCCTCGGCGCCGCGCCTGCGGCCGCCGACCCGCCTGCTCCGGCCGCTCTGCCGCTGCCGGAGCGCGCCCGTGCCGTCCTCGAAACCTATTGTGTGGTCTGTGCGCCCCATGCGGAGGAGGGCAGGCTCGATCTCGACGCGCTCGCCGACGACCCGCGTCTCGTCGTGCGGCGCCGTCCCGACGCCTCGCGCGTCTATCAGCGCCTTCTCGGGGAGGCCAAGGCGACGCCGGACGAGATCGAGGCCGTGCGCGACTGGATCGAGAGCCTCTCCGCCCGCGATGCCCCATGCCACCTTCGCAAGATCTTCACGCCGCGCGACGTCGACAAGCTCATCGACCTTGCGGTGCAAATGACTGCGTCCCCCGAGAGGTCCGGCACGCGCTTCGTCTCCCTCGCTCACCTCTGGAACGGCTGCGTCCCCGACGCGGAGCTGGAAGAGGCCCGCCACGCCACCGCCGTGCTCCTGGCCGCGCTCGCCCGCCGGCGTGAGCCGCTCGATCTCGAGGCGGTCGGCGAGGAGCGCATCCTCTTCGCCGTCCGCCTGAGCAAGATCGCGCTCGTCCCCGCCGAATGGAACCGGCTCACAGCCCACGCGCCCTCGGCGGCCAGCATGGACGCGGCGCCGGCCGACTGGCTGGCGGCGGAGGTGCTGTCACGCCCCAAGAACGAGGCGGGAGTTCCCGATCCGGCCTTCGACGTCGCCTTCGACGCCGCGGGCCTGCGCGCCGTCGAGCGCCTCGCCGCCTCGTGGACGCGCGATGTCGATCTCGTGCGCGCCGCCGGCGAGCGCGGCATGACGCATCGGGCGATGGCGGGCACGCTTTCCGGCATCGGCGGCGAGTTCCTGCATCCGGCGCGCCGCCTCATGCAGGGAGCGCTGTCGCGGGCCGCCTGGGGGGCGTTGTCGCCCGCCCTCGACGGCGAGGCTCCCGTCGGCTCGGCTCGCACGTCGGAGGCCGGGTCGGGCGACGAGATCGAGGTGCTGCTCTGGGCCGACAAGGCGTCCTATCGTCCCCGCGACCTCGTCACCGTCTACGTCTCCGCCAGCGTCGCCTGCCACCTGACGCTCATCGACGTCGACCAGGCCGGCAAGGCCATCGTCCTCTTCCCGAACGACCTCGAGCAGGACAACCTGATCACGCCCGGGGTCGATGTGATGATCCCGGGCCGCGACGCCGCCTACCAGCTCCGTTTCGATCGCGCCGGCGAGGAACAGATCGTCGCCATCTGCCAGCGCGATGCGCGCCGCCCGCAGGGCATCTCCTACGATTACGAGAAGCAGCGCTTCGCCGTCCTCGGCGACTGGCGCACGTTCCTGCGCACCGCCACGGAGCGCGAGGCCAAGATCCGCGCCGCCGGAAGCGGCGAGGGGTCGAGGCGCCGGCGCCGGGCGAGCCGGGGGACCAGTCCGCCGCCACCGCCCATCGAGCCCGCAAGCCCCATGAGCGAAGGCCGCGCGGCGATCACCATCACCATCGATCCGGGCAGCGCGCCGGAGCTGCGCAACTGAGGTGCCTAGGGCATGTCCGACTTAGATTGAAACGTACCTCGCCCCCTCACCCGGAAGCGATACGTCCATGCGGAGCATGGCTCCGCCGTGACGATCGCTTCCGACCTCTCCCCAAGGGGAGAGGTGAACTCGCGCTTGGATGGGCTCGCTAGTTCCCTCTCCCCTTGGGGAGATGGTCAGGGTGAGGGGGGCATTGTCAAATTCAGTCGGAAGGAATCTAGGGGGGCCGGGGGCTTGCGGACGTGCTCGCGCATGTCCGGCAACGGGCTGGTGACCTTGTTCGGCGGAATGCCGACGGAGGCGGCCTCATGCGCCAGGATGAGCCAGCGCCCGTCCTCCTGCTTTTCGAGCACGAATACCGCGGAGGCCGCCCGCTCGTAGGTCGTCTCTGCCGCCCACGCATAGAAGTAGCCGCGCTCCCAGACCACGGCCTTGGCAAGGCGGGCATCGATGGTGAGCAGGTCCACGTCGTAGCCGAATCTCAGCGCCTGGGCGGCAAGCTCGTTCGACACCGTTGGGCTGCGCGAGCGCCGGTCCGGAAAGAGCTCCCTCTCGCCCGGGCCGCCATCTATGGCGCCCGGCGCATAGAGCTGCCACTGCTTGCGCCCCCCGTCCGGCCGCAGCTCGCCGTACCAGCGGTCGAGGACCGCGCGGATCGCGCTTTCGTCTTGGGACACGTCGGGCTGCCCGGCCTCGCTGGGAAGGGCGAAAGCAAGCAGGAGAAGGAGAAAAGGGAGCAGACGCACGGGCGGGATGGTCCTTGGCACGCGCGATACTGGCGGGCGGTTTTGGGCGGATCTGCGGCGCGGGGCGCATCCGGGCCCAAACTTCGCCCGTGCGAATCGGATATCGCAGGGCGCATGGTGGACACGGCTCCCAATCCTCTGGCCCAATGGCTCGCGAGCGCGCGCGAGGCCCTGAACGGTGTCGATCCGCTGCTCGTCGTCTGCGGCTCCGCCGGGCTGTTGCTCCTTGTTCTGATGGTGTGGGCGGCGGGCCGCAGCCGCGGCGCGGCAACGGTCGCGGAGTTCGCCGAGATCAAGGGACGCCTCACCGCCATGAGCGAGATGACCGGCGACACTGTGCAGCGCCTCTCGGATCGCGTCGACACGCTCGCGCGCCACATGGGCGACAACCTCGCCGAGGCCGGCCGCCGCACCACGGAAAGCCTTTCGACGCTGAACGAGCGCTTGGCCGTCATCGCCGAGGCGAGGCAAAGCCTCGCCGACCTCTCGTCCGAGGTGGGCTCGCTCGCGGGCGTGCTCGCCAATAAGCAGGCGCGCGGCGCCTTCGGGCAGATCCGCATGGAGGCCATCATTCGCGATGCGCTGCCCGCGAGCGCCTACGAGTTCCAGCCCACGCTGTCGAACGGCAAGCGCCCCGACTGCATCATCCGC
>JBFXEP010000371.1:0-3868 GCA_050179995.1 Hyphomicrobium sp. | reverse complement strand
GGGCGTGATCGGCTACATCTGGGCCGGCTGGGGCAGTCCGGCGCTGCCGCCCGTCTCGCTCGGCTTCGTCAGCGTGCTCGGCGCGGCGGTCATCATGCCGGCGAGCGTGCTCGCGGCTCCGTTCGGCGTGCGCGTGGCGCACGGGCTCTCGCGGCGCAAGCTCGAGCTCGCGTTCGCGGCCTTCCTCGCCGCGGTGGCGACGCGCTTGCTGGTGTCGCTGCTGTAGGTCGCGCGTGTGGCCCTGGGTCCCGGATCGGCGCAGGCGCGCCGTCCGGGATGACACCATAGCCAAGGCCCCACGCTGTCATCCCGGCCAAGCGAAGGCGTTAGCCTGAGCGAAGAGCCGGGATCCAGGGGCCATATGGTCGACGCTCCGATGTGTAGCTGCCCCTCACCCTAGCTCTCTCCCCATGAAGGATGGGGAGAGGGAGCCAGATCAAATCTTCTGATTGTAGGCGCCGACCTCGGGGAACCGGGCGAGGCGGGCCTCGATGTCGCGGAAGATGGCGATCTTGTTCTCTTCCGACACCGGGCTCTCGACGACGATAACCAGCTCCGGCTTGTTGGAGGAGGCGCGCACGAGGCCCCAGGTGCCGTCCTCGAGCGTCACGCGCACGCCGTTGACGGTGACGAGATCGCGGATCCTCTGGCCGGCGACGGTGCCGCCGCTCTTCGCCAGCGCCTCGTAGTCGGCGACGACGCGCTCGACGATGCCGTACTTCTTCTCGTCGTCGCAGTGGGGCGACATGGTCGGCGACTGATAGGTCTTGGGCAGCGCGCGGCGCAGGCCGGCCACGGTCTTGCCCTCGGCGCGGTCAAGCATGTCGCAGACCGCAATGGCGGCGACGATGCCGTCGTCGTAGCCGCGCCCCAGCGGCGGCTGGAAGAAGAAGTGTCCGCTCTTCTCGAAGCCGGCGAGCGCCTTCTGCTCGAAGGTGTAGCGCTTCATGTAGGAATGGCCCGTCTTCCAGTAGAGCGCCTTGGCGCCGTGCGACTGCAGCACGGGATCGGTCATGAAGAGACCGGTGGATTTCACGTCGGCGACGAACACCGCGTTCGGATGCAAGGCGGCGAGATCGCGCGCCAGCATGACGCCCACGGTGTCGGCGAAGATCTCGTGGCCCTCGTTGTCGACCACGCCGCAGCGGTCGCCGTCGCCGTCGAAGCCGAGGCCGACGTCGGCCTTGCTGGCCACCACCGCCTCGGCGATGGCGTGCAGCATCTTCATGTCCTCGGGGTTCGGATTGTAGCGCGGGAAGCTGTGATCGAGCTCGGCGTCGAGGGGGACCACCTCGCAGCCGATGGCCTCCAGAACCTGGGGCGCGAAGGCGCCGGCCGTGCCGTTGCCGCAGGCCGCGACGACCTTGATGCGGCGCTTCAGGCGGGGGCGATCCGAAAGAGCCTTGATGTAGCGCTGGGCGAGGTCGGGCACGAAGATGTAGCGGCCGCCGGATTGCGGCTGCGCCGCGCCGGCGAGCACGATCTCCTTCAGGCGGCTCATCTCGTCCGGGCCGAAGGTGAGCGGACGCGCGAGTCCCATCTTGATGCCGGTCCAGCCGTTGTCGTTGTGCGAGGCGGTGACCATGGCGACGCCTTCGACGTCGAGCTCGAACTGGGCGAAGTAGGCCATGGGCGAGAGCGCGAGGGCGATGTCGTGCACCTCGAAGCCGCCGGCGAGGAGGCCCGTCATCAGCGCCTGCTTCACGGAGGCGGAATACCAGCGATAGTCGTGACCGGTGACGATGCGCTTCGGGACGCCGCGCTCGTCGAACAGCGCCGCCATGCCGAGGCCCACGGCGTTAAGCCCCATCAGGTTGATCTCCTGCGGGAACAGCCAGCGCGCGTCGTACTCGCGAAAGCCCGTCGGCTTGACGAGGGGCAGGCGCTCGAAATCGGCGGTGTTGGGGACGAGGTCGGCGCGGGGCTTGGGAAACATGGAGGGGCCTTCTCGGGGAGCGCCGCACGGGCTGCGGCAGGGCGGCTCTTGGGGTTGGAATACGGCGAAATGCGGAGCGGCAGGCATGCCCTCCGCAGGCGCGACATATATGCCTCAGTCAGAGGAGCCGGCCAAGGTCCGTGGTCTTACAACGCGCGTGCGGGGCAACGGTTCGCCGCGTGCGCACGTGTGCCTCACTCGGCGAGCACGAGACGGCCCTGGCTGATGCCGACACGATCAATGCGCGAGAGGAAGCTCATGCCGAGCAGCGTCCGGTCCATGCGCCCACGCTCGGTGACGGCGGCCTCGACGTTGCGCACCGTGATGCGCCCGATGCTCACCCGGTCGAGGGTGACGGGGGCGACCGCGGCATGGCCGTTGGCAGTGGCGACGCGGGCCGTGAAGTCGGAGGGCTTGAGGTGGATGCCGGCGCGCTCGGCGTCCTCGTAGGTCAATGCAACCATGGAGGCGCCGGTGTCGACCATGACGTCGAGCGGGCGTCCGTTGACCTCGGCGCGGGCGTAGTAATGGCCGTCGCTCGCGGCGCGCAGCTCCTCGACGCCGGCGGGACCGGCTTGTCGCGCGGGAGCGGGAGCGGGATCGGTGGCGGCGGCGCTCTGGTTCGCCGGGATGCCGATGGCATCGCCCAAGGCCGTGCGCAGCGTGTCGTAGTGGACGACGCCGACGACGAGGATCGCGGCGGCAGCGCCCCAGCTCATGAGCTCGCCGAGCAAAGATCGTGCGCCGGAGGAAAGGGCCATGCTGCGACTCTCCCGGGTGGAGGGCTCGGTTCGCGTCCCGGGCCTCTTCTCGACCGGTGACGTCAGCCGCGGAGGGTCAGGAAGTCGCCGGAAAACTCATAGGAGCGCAAACGCTTTAAGAAACTCATACCGAGCAGGTTCTCGCTCAGCGCTCCGGGCTGGGCGACGAGGGCCTCGACGTCGCGCACCTCGAGCGGGCCCACGGCCACGGACTTCAAGCGCACCGGGGCTGCAAACGTGGTGCCGTTGGCGGTCGAGACCGGTGTGGTGAAGGACAAGGCCTTGGTATCGATGCCGGCGCGCTCGGCATCGGCCGGCTTCAGCACCACGGTCGAGGCGCCGGTGTCGACCAGCATGGCGAGGGTGACGCCGTTGGCCGAGCCGCGAGCGACGAAATGGCCGTTCTCCTGGCGGCGCAGACGGACCGCCTGCTCGCCGCTCTGGGTCGTGTCCATGACGATGGTGTGGCCGGGCGGCAGGACCTCGCCCGCCACGCGGTTGGCGACGCCGCGCAACTCATCGCGATAGGTGTAGGCGACGACGAGGCCAAGCCCGACGAGCAGCCAAATGGCGGCGTGGCGGATGCCGTCGCGCCAGCGGCCCTGGTAGTCTCCGCTCAAGGACATGAGGTAGAGCCCGCCGAGGGCCAGCAGGCCGATGAGGTAGCCGAAGTTGTCGCTGGCGATACGGGCGAGCTCGCCGCCGTCGCCGGAGAGCAACCAGAACAACGCGATCAGGCCGATGAGGATTGCGAGCAGGACTGCGAGCATGGCTATGGCGCTTCCGGAAGGGCTCGGCTGGTCGCGCGGGCGGCGCGTGTCTCGAGCTCCTGCATGATGCGGCGGCGCTCGGCGTCCGTATAGGACGACCAGCGGGCGATCTCATGGCGCGAGCGGCGGCAGCCCTGGCAGAGGCCATCCTCCGGGTCGATCACGCAAATCTTGATGCACGGGGTCTCCATCGCCGGCAATCTAAGGTTTTCGGCCCCGCCTCTCAATGGCGGGCGGGCGCGGCAAACGGCTCAGGCGACGCGGGGCGGGCGCGAGGTGGGCGACGGGGGCGAGGCGGGGGCCGGCGCGGGGCGCGGGGCGACCTTGAGGCGCGGCTGGCGGCTTGCCGTCGCAGGGGGCTGGCGATGACGCTCGGCGCCGAGCGGCTGGAGGGGCGCGAC
>JBFXEP010000370.1:0-3868 GCA_050179995.1 Hyphomicrobium sp. | reverse complement strand
TCTCGCTCGGCGCGCGGGCCCGCGTTCGCGACAAGAGTGAGGGAAACACATGACCACGCTTCAGGCTTCGGCGCAGAAGCAGCTCCGCCAGATGATCGAGAGCATCGAGCGCCTCGAGGAGGAGAAGAAGGCCCTGTCCGGCGACATCCGCGACAAGTACCTCGAGGCCAAGGGCCTCGGCTTCGACGTCAAGGTGCTGCGCAAGGTGGTGGCCCTGCGCAAGAAGAGCCAGACCGAGCGCCAGGAGGAGGAGAGCATCCTCGAGGTCTATCTGCACGCGCTTGGCATGCTCGACGGCGCCATGTCGGCCGATGCCGAGGCCGCCGCCGACCGCATGATTGCCGCCGAATAGTCCGTACCGCGCCCAAAAATAGAAACGTCCCGGACCGCTTCGGCGCACGGCCCGGGACGCTAACGACGAGGTGAAGCCGGAGCCACACCTGCCGTATCCGAAGTCTTGGTCGCTCCTGACCGTCACGAGTGACGATCACGATCGTTTGTACACGCGGACCATAGACCGCCGGCTAGATCAGGGCTAATCGTTATTTGTTTCTTCCCTGATCAGGCTCCCTTATGACCCAGGTTACCCTCAAGCAGCTTCGCTATTTCGATGCGCTTGCGCGCGAGCTGCATTTCGGGCGCGCGGCCGATGCCTGCTCGGTGACGCAGCCTGCCCTCTCCATGCAGATCCACGAGATGGAGCAGAACCTCGGCCTTGCCCTGGTCGAGCGTACCAAGTCGGGCGTGCAGCTGACGGCCAAGGGTCACGAGATCGCCGCCCGCTGCGCGCGCATCCTGGGCGACGTGCGCGACCTCGTCGCCTACGCGCAGCATGCCAACAGCATCCTGGCCGGAGCCTTGCGGCTCGGCGTCATTCCCTCCGTCGCGCCGTATCTCCTGCCGCCGCTGCTGCCGCTCCTGCGCGAGGCCTATCCCGAGCTCGAGCTGCACGTGCGCGAGACGCAGACGCAGGTGCTCACCGACGAGCTGCTCGAGGGCAAGCTCGACGTGCTGTTGCTGGCGCTGCCCCTGAAGCATGCCGATCTCACCAACCGCCCGCTGTTCGAGGACAAGTTCCTGCTCGCCGTGCCCAAGGACCGCAAGCTCTCGGGCCGCGTGCGCGCCACCAAGGAGCTGATCGAGCACGAGCGCCTCTTGCTCCTGGAGGAGGGGCACTGCCTGCGCGACCAGGCGCTGACCTACTGCAATCTGCAGCAGGTGGACGCGGTCAACACCTTCGGTGCCTCGAGCCTCGCCACCATCGTCGAGATGGTGTCGGCGGGCTTCGGCATCACGCTGCTCCCCGAGATGGCCATCACCATCGAGGAGCGCGGCCGCGACATCACGCTGGTGCGCTTCGTCGAGCCGGAGCCGTCCCGCAGCATCGGGCTCGTGTGGCGGTCGACGTCGCCGCGCACACAGGATTTCGAGGAGCTGGGCCGCCTGGTATTGAAAGCCTGGTCGCACGGGCCGCTGGCGACGCTCCGCGCCGGCGCCAAGGCGCGCAAGATCAGCGCGGCAGGGTCTTGACCGAGCGCGAGACCAGCTGCGGGCGCTGCTCCTCGGCGGGAAGCGGAGCCGCCGCCATCGCCTCGAGATGCACCGCTTCCCCGCTGAACTCCTGCGCCCACGCCATCGCCGTCTGCAGCTGACCCGCGCCGAAGCGCATCGGCAGCGCCGTGCCCTCGTCGTCGAGCATCTCGAGCGCCTGCTCGGGATCGGGATGCACGAGGGTCGCCAGCGCCGGATCGTCGAACGAGGCGGTCTCCGTCAGCAGCGGCGCGAGAGCGAACGGCCGGTAGGAGAGCTCGTCGGGATGGTCCTCGTCATACTCGGGCGCCGTGGTCCAGCCGCTGCGCCAGTCGCGCGAGCCCTCGCTGCCGAACGGATGCGCGGGCCCGGCCGGCGGAGGCGGCGTCGCTGCCGCCGTCACGGGCGCCGCTTTGGAGAACGGCCACTCCGGCGTCATCGAGGCCTTCATGGTCGAGCCGGTGATCAGGGCGGGCGCGGGAGCGGCTGCCGGCGCCGGCGCTTGCTCCGCGTCGAGCGAGGCCATCTTGACCAGCATGTCGAGGCGCGAGCGCTCGCTGTCGGGCAGCTTGCTCACGAACTTGGACGGCCGGTCGACAGGCTTCGGCGCCGCGACGAGCTTCGGCTGCGGCGCGGCTGGCGCGGAGAGAAGCGCGACCTTGGCTTCGGCTGGCTCTCGCGCGGTGGCGGGCGCACGCTCGGCCGCGAGCGCGACCAGCGCCTCCATCGACTCGGGGGCGGTCTTCTCCGGCTGCGGCAACGGCGCGCCGACGGCCATGCGTGCCTCAGTCGCGGGTGGCCGCTGAGCGGGCGCCGGCCGGGGCGGCAGCGGCAACGCATCGGCTTTGGGTATCGAAGCCTCCGCCACCTGGATGTCGCCCTTCGGCGCATCCCTCAGCGCATAGAAGCGCGCCACCTCTTGCGCGAGATCCGTGCGCCGCGTGCGTGCGGCCTTGACGTCGGCCGGCGTGATCGGACGTCCGTCGGCCGGCTCGTGCTGCGAATGGCCCGAAGGGAAAAGCAGCGCCAGCTCGTCGCGCACCATGCGCGGCCAGTGGCGCACGCGCGCCGTGTCGACGTGCACGAACGGGATGCCCGAGGTCGGATAGTAGCCGACGCCGCCGCGCTCGCGGATCATGGCCGAGTAGCGGAGCTGTTTCACCGGGATGTCGGGGAACGCGATGTCGACCGCCTTGCCGGTGATGTGCTGGCTCTGGCTCGCCTGCCCGCCGCGCGTCTTGCGCAGCATCTCGTTGGTGCCGCGCGAGCGGTAGCCGCAGATGATGCTGACCGGCTCGCGCGAGCCGAGCTCGCGATGCATTTCCCAGATGATGTCGATGGTGTTGGGGTCGATCGCGATCGCCTTGTTGAGGCGCCAGTCGCGCATGATCCAGTTGATCTTCTCGAGCGCGTCGGGAAGGAAGCGGCCATCCTTCTTGTACTGGATGGTGAGCCGCTCCTGGGTGTGGATGTGATAGAAGGAGATCGTGCGGTCATCGCCGGCGCGGGCAACGGCGCTCTGTGCGGCGAGCGCAAGCAGCGCAGCGAGCGCCGCGCGCACGGCGCTGCGCTCCCAGGTGCGGCACGTCGCATGTCCCGCCCGTACGCTCAACAGAGTTCCCCCATCGCGGCGTTCAAGGTTAACCGTTATTCCCCAATCGTTAACGGTTGGTAACCTTGGATTGCGCGATCAAGAGGGCCTGCTCGCGGCATAAAAAGGGCGGTGGGGGCACCCACAACCCTAAGCGAGCACGAAAGGGCGGAGAGGCAAGTTCCCTCTCCCCTCCGAGGAGGGGTTAGGGTGAGGGGGCACTGCACGGCTTCCATCTCAATCGGAAAGACTTCAGAACCCGCCGAAGAGGTTGTTGAAGAAGGTATCGAGCGAGGTCCCGCCGCCGGCGTACTCGCGCTTGTCGTACTTCACCGGTGCCAGGTGATCGGCGCCGACCGCGATCTCGTCGAAGCGCCCGGCGAGCGCCAGCTTCACCCGCTCTTCGTGCCCGTAGACATCATTGAACCCGAGCGCCTCGCCCGTGTCCGTGATGCGCTCGGTGAAGTAGGCGACATGCACCGGGATCTTCGATTCGAGCGGCACCGGAGTCTCGACCGCCGGACCATCGGCGATCTCGTGCACCTGCTCCGGTGTCCAGCCCTTGTCGGCCGCGAGCACGAGTTCCGCGAGCCGCTGCGGGTTGCGGACGCGCATGCAGCCATGGCTGAACGGCCGGCTCGCCTGCTCGAAGAGGTTCTTCGTCGGCGTGTCGTGCATGTAGACGATATGCTTGTTGTGGAACGTGAACTTGAACTTGCCGAGCACGTTGGCGGGGCCTGGCGGCTG
>JBFXEP010000369.1:0-3875 GCA_050179995.1 Hyphomicrobium sp. | reverse complement strand
CCAGGTTCGGGCTCGCTATCGAAGCGAGCCTGCTCGCGGGACTTGCCGCCTTCCTCGGCCACATCTTCCCGGTGTGGCTCGACTTCAAAGGCGGCAAGGGGGTTGCAACCTACATCGGCGTCGTCGGCGGCCTCGTCTGGCCGGGCGCGCTGATCTTCTGCGGCGTGTGGCTCGCGACGGCGATCGTCACGCGCTACTCGTCGGCTTCGGCGCTCGCGGCAAGCGTGGCCACGCCGGCGGCGCTGTTCGGGCTCGGCTACGTTCCCGAGGCGCTGCTCGCCCTCATCATGACGGCGCTTCTCCTGTGGAAGCACGAGCCCAACATCCGGCGCCTGATCAAGGGTGAGGAGCCCAGAATCGGTGGCAAAGCCTGATGAGGCGGACCTCTTTACGGCCGCTCCGCTTCCGGTCACCGTGCTCGACGATGCGGAGCGGCTCGCGTGCCTGCGCCTCATCCGGTCGGCCCACGTCGGCCCGGTCACGTTCCGCGATCTCATCAACCGCTACGGCGGCGCCAAGGAAGCGTTGAAGGCGCTGCCCGGATTGGCCCAGCGCAGCGGCCGGCGCGGGATTCGCATCTGCCCCGAAGCGGAGGCCGAAGCCGAGCTCAGGGCCGCGCGCAAGGCCGGGGCATCGGCGGTGTTCACGATCGAGCCCGGCTATCCGCGTCTGCTCGCGCTCACCGACACGCCGCCTCCCCTGCTCTACGTCAAAGGCCGGACGGCGCTTCTTTCGCAACCGGCGATCGCCATCGTCGGCTCGCGCCACGCATCGGCGGCAGGGCTCAAGCTCGCGCGCGTGTTCGCGCACGAGCTTGCTTCGGCGGGGCTCGTCGTCGTTTCGGGGCTCGCACGCGGGGTCGACGCCGCCGCGCACGAGGCGAGCCTCGACATGGGAACGGCGGCCGTGCTCGCGGGCGGGATCGACACCGTCTATCCGCCCGAGCATGCCGATCTCAAAGCCCGCATCGGGGACGCCGGCTGCCTTCTCACCGAGCAGCCGCCCGGCTTCGTCGCACGGGCGCAGGATTTCCCGCGCCGCAACCGCCTCGTCTCAGGCCTATCGCTCGGCGTTCTCGTGATCGAGGCGGCGCGCCGGTCGGGCACGCTCGTCACGGCGCGCTTCGCCGGCGAGCAGGGGCGCGAGGTGTTCGCGGTGCCCGGCCATCCGCTCGATCCACGCGCCGAGGGAACCAACCTGCTGCTCAAGGCGGGCGCCACCATCACCACCGAGCCGCAGGATGTGCTCGACGCACTCGCGCCTCAGCTCAGGGGCGCACGCTCCGCCCTGGCGGAGGCCGCTGCCGCATCCTTCGCGGCTCCCCTCGCGGCAGGCGGCGGCGCGTCGTGGCCCGATCCCGGCGACGGGGAGCGGGCGCGCGTGCTGTCTCTCCTTGGTCCACACCCGATCGACATGGATGAAATCGTGCGTGTCAGCGCGCTCGACGCGCGTGCCGTGCGCATCGTGCTCATGGAGCTCGATCTTGCCGGCGAGATCGTGCGGCACGGCCAGCAGCTCGTCTCGCGGGCCGTGAAATAAGCATCAGTCCAAGTCGCGAGAGCGCAGCCGGGCCTCTTTGTAGGCGACGTCCAAAATGCCCTCCAGGGTCAGGAGCTTGTAGCGGCGGGCCATCTCTTTCAGCTCGAGAACGAGATCAGCGATGTATTCAATCTGATCCTTGGTCGGCTCACCTGATTGTCGGGCGCCCTTGGATTGTGCAGGTACATCCTCATTGAACACGGTGCTTTCCTCTCGCCATGCCGCGGAACGACCTCGTGGGCGGAGCTCGAGCGCGGCTTGGTTTGAATCGCGACCGCGCTCTAAGCTTTTCACGAGACCGATGAATCACGCTTCGGACTTTCCTGCGCTGCCGATTCACGTCGCGCCTGATAGGCGGCGCGACGACCGGAGCGAGTAGGGTCCGAAGCGATCATGGTCTAGGTTCCGACCGCACCACGTTAACCCTCATTATTCTCAGTTGCAATTTATGATTCACACATCTTTAGATTGCATATGCGCGGTGCGATACTACCCGCCGGGTGCCCGCCCCGGCTGCCTTGACCTCGCCGGAGCGGCCACCTAGAGCCGTTCAGGTTTTGGTTGAACCGCTGCACGGCTCTAGGTTTTCTTTTTTGTCGTGCTTCTTATCGGAAAACCGGTTCCCACTTTTCCGGAAGCACTCTAGAAAACGCCGTGGCACTCGTCCTCACGCAGTGCCAAGGGAGGTTGCGCCATCGGCTGCGCATCCGACCCCTCAGCGCATTTTCACAAGCGGAGCGATGGCTTTCATGACGTTTCGACCCCTGTACGACCGCGTCGTCATCAAGCGCCTGGACAGCGAGGCGAAAACCGCAGGCGGCATCATCATCCCCGACACCCACGCCGAGAAGCCGCAGCAGGGTGAAGTGCTCGCGGTGGGGCCCGGTTCGCGCGACGAGACGGGCAAGCTCGTGCCGCTCGACATCAAGCCCGGCGACACGGTGCTGTTCGGCAAGTGGAGCGGCACGGACGTGAAGATCGATGGCGTCGATCTCCTGATCATGAAGGAGAGCGACATCATGGGCGTCATCGAAAAGTAAGCGACCTGAAGCCCGCGGCCTGCTGCGCCACCCCCGCGTCTCGAATCCGCCCCCCGCGACGACCCGCGACAGGCGACCGCCGGCCTCCCAATCCCTGAACCTCACCGATCAAACCGGAGCTCCTCCTCATGGCTGCCAAAGACGTCCGCTTTTCCTCCGAGGCTCGCGAAAAGATCCTGCGCGGCGTCGACATCCTCGCCAACGCCGTCAAGGTCACGCTCGGTCCCAAGGGCCGCAACGTCGTCATCGAGAAGAGCTACGGCGCCCCGCGCACGACCAAGGACGGCGTCACCGTCGCCAAGGAGATCGAGCTCGAGGACAGGCTCGAGAACATGGGGGCGCAGATGGTGCGTGAAGCCGCCCAAAAGACCAACGACCTCGCCGGCGACGGGACAACCACGGCCGTCGTGCTGACGCAGGCCATCGTGCGCGAAGGCTTGAAGGCCGTTGCCGCCGGCATGAACCCGATGGACCTCAAGCGCGGCATCGAGCAGGCCGTCGCCGAGGTGGTGGCCGAGATCGCCAAGCGGTCGAAGAAGGTGAAGAACTCGTCCGAGATCGCCCAGGTTGGCACCATCTCCGCCAACGGCGAGCGGGCGATCGGCGAGATGATCGCCGAAGCCATGCAGAAGGTCGGCAACGAGGGCGTCATCACGGTCGAGGAGGCCAAGGGCCTCGAGACCGAGCTCGACGTCGTCGAGGGCATGCAGTTCGACCGCGGCTACCTCTCGCCCTACTTCATCACCAATGCCGACAAGATGATCGCCGAGCTCGACGATCCCTACATTCTGATCCACGAGAAGAAGCTCTCGAGCCTGCAGCCGCTGCTGCCTGTGCTCGAGGCCGTGGTGCAGACCGGCAAGCCGCTGCTCATCATCGCGGAAGAGGTCGAGGGCGAGGCGCTCGCCACCCTAGTCGTCAACAAGCTGCGCGGCGGCCTCAAGATCGCGGCCGTCAAGGCTCCGGGCTTCGGCGACCGGCGCAAGGCCATGCTCGAGGACATCGCCGTCTTGACGCGCGGCCAGACCATCAGCGACGACCTCGGCATCAAGCTCGAGAACGTCACGCTCGACATGCTGGGTCGCGCCAAGCGCATCACCATCACCAAGGAAGACACGGTGATCGTCGACGGCGCCGGCAAGAAGAAGGAGATCGAGGCGCGCGTTGGCCAGATCAAGGCGCAGATCGAGGAGACTTCATCTGACTACGACCGCGAGAAGCTGCAGGAGCGCCTGGCGAAGCTCGCCGGCGGCGTGGCCGTGATCAAGGTCGGCGGCGCCACCGAGGTCGAGGTCA
>JBFXEP010000368.1:0-3886 GCA_050179995.1 Hyphomicrobium sp. | reverse complement strand
GCGAGAGGAGCGAGGCGAAGCTGCATCAAACAATCCTTTATGTTGGACAAGGTCAGGTGGACGGCGGGCCGGACCACATTCGCGAGAGGGACCGGCCTCGATCAATGACATGGTGCTTCAAGGCCGCCGCCGCGTGCACGGCAGCAAGCGCGATCACTACGTAGGAAAGCCAGGCGTGGATCGCGCCGGCGGTGTCCTCGAGGCCCTTGTTCTCGCCGGGCGAGGGAACCTCGAAAAGTCCGAACACGTCGATCGGGCGGCCGTCCGCGGTCGAGATCAGGTAGCCGCTCACCATGAGGGCGAGCAGCAGCGGATAGAACCCCCAATGCACGAGGCCGGCGGCGGTGCGCTCCACGGGCGTGAGATCGTGGTCGTCGGGGCGCACGTTGGCGAGGCGCCAGGCAAAGCGGAACACGAGTGCCATCAGAAGCAGGATGCCGACGCTTTTGTGGAGGTCAGGGGCCGCGTGATAGTAGGGGCTGTAGTAGTCGAGCCCGACCATCCACAGGCCGAGGCCGAACATGGCGAAGAGGGCGAGCGCCATCAGCCAATGCACCAGCCGGCTGACGAGGCCGTAGCCGCCGGTCGTGTCGCGGATCTGCACGCACCCTCTCCCTTAGGCTCCTGCGCACTACCTAGGTAAGACATGACGTGGGTATAAAACGACGGCGGCCACGGGCTGGTGCCTGTGGCCGCAATCGAGGTCCGTCGCTGCCCAGCGTCAGAACGAGAGATAAATCCCGACCCGCGGACGGCGATGGTACCGATAGCCATAGTAGGGGTAGTAGCCGCCATAGTAGTACGGCCGATACCACCGGCGGTGGTGGCGATGGCGATGGCGCCAATGGCGGTGGCGCCAATGGCGATGCCGGCGGCGCACCTCGACGACCTGGCTTTCCGCGGCAGCGGCCGACTTCGTCACTCCCGCACTGCCTGCTGTCATAGCCTGAGCCGGCGCATTGGCGGAGAAAAACACCGCTCCTGCCCCAAGCAAGGCCATGGCGATCAGTTTGCGCATGGCTCGTGTCCCTTTCTGGTTGGTCCCGGCGAACGAACAAAGTGTACTACGATTTCCCCCAACGGTTGGACCACAAAAAGACCGGCAGTTCGATGACTGACGAGTCCCATTCGCGGCCTGCCTCGTGTGGGGGTCCACCGCCGCGCATTGTGCACCGCGAACCAGGTGCTCCTGCCGGTTCGCATGCCGCGATGCGCGACCCTGTGGTGCTGGCACGACAACCCCAGCAGCGGCGCTTTTGTTCCTAACTTCGTCACTTTGCTTGCATGTGCCGTCGGAGCTGCCCTAGCTTGTGCCCTGCGGGGCGGGATCAAGCGCTGCTCGCAACCCTCACTCTCAACAATCCGGAAACTTTCGCGTGAACTTTCCCTCGCGCCTCCATGCCGAGCAAATGTCCTACCTGCCGCATGTCGACGGACTGCGCGCGCTCGCCGTGGCGTTGGTGGTTGTCTATCACGCCTGGCCCGATCTCGTGCCCGGCGGCTTCATCGGCGTCGACGTGTTCTTCGTGATCTCGGGCTTCATCATCACGCGCCAGATCGCCGTCGAGATGGAGACCGGCACCTTTTCCTACTCCGCGTTCCTCGGCCGGCGCATGCGCCGCCTTATCCCGGCAGCCTTCGTGTGCTGCCTGCTCACCACGATAGCCGCCCTTGTCGTGCTGATGCCCGATGCAATGATGGGCTTCGGAGAAAGCCTCGCCGCGGTCTGGACCATGACCGCCAACTTCTACTTCTACGCGAAGTCGGGCTACTTCGATGCCCCTTCGGCGCAAGCGCCGCTTTTGCACATGTGGTCGCTCGCGGTCGAGGACCAGTTCTACCTGACGTGGCCGCTCCTGCTCCTCGTCATGTTCCGCCGGATCGTCACGCGGCCCAAGATCCTCGCGGCCGTGCTCGTTCTCCTCGGGCTGTCGCTCGCGCACTCCGAGCTCAGCGCCCGCAGCGATCCGAGCCTTGCTTTTTTCCTTCCGCTGTCGCGCGCGTTCGAGCTTCTGGCCGGGTGTGCGCTGGCGCTCGCGCTTGCGCTCTTCAAGAGGATTGCGGTGCGTGCTCCGGTGGCGCTGATCGATGCCCTGGGCCTGGCGCTCGTCGCGGCATCAGCGATCGCTCTTCATGCCCAGGTCCCCTTCCCGGGCCTCGCCGTGGTGCCGACCATCGCCGGCTCCGTGCTCCTGATCGGCGCGGGGCTCGCGCGCCCGACGCCGGTTTCGCGCCTCCTGTCGCTCAGACCGGTGGTGCTCACCGGCAAGATGAGCTACTCGATCTACCTCTACCACTGGCCGGTGTTGGCGCTTGCCAACTACTGGCTGGGGCGCGCTCCCGACGGGCTCGAAGCCTTCCTCCTCGTAGCATTGGGCCTCGTGCTCGCCGCGCTGTCGTGGCTGCTCGTGGAGCAAAGGCTTACGCGTCAGCTCGGCCTCGCCACCATGCCGCCGCTCGATCTCTTCAAGCGGACCGCGACCATCGGAGCGGCGTTCTGCGCCTTCGCGATCGTCAGCGCGTGGACGCGAGGACTTCCGGCCCGATTGGATGAGTCCGCCTACAAGGTCTACAGCGCTGCCGCGTCGTCAAACCCGTTGCGCAAGGTCTGCGACGGCTACGACCTCGCGCTCAATCACGACGGACGCTGCACATTCGGGCGACCGTTACAGCGTGGCGCGTCCTACGACATCGCCGTGTTCGGCGACTCCAACGGCGACCACTTCGTGCCGATGATCGCCAAGCTCGCCGAGGAGGCCGGCCTTTCCGGCCGTCAAGTGACGCAGAGCACCTGCGGCATCCTGATCGGTGCCAGCCGCCCGCAGGACGCGCAACGGGAAGAAGCGTGCACCCGGTACCAGGAGACCGTTCTGGAGTTCCTGAAACGCAATCCCCATCTCAAGATCGCCGTGCTGGCCTCAAGGTGGAGCTCCTACGCCCACGCCACCACGAACCGTGTCGCCGCGCCGGATGGCAAACACCAAGTCTTTCCGCTCTCGCATTTCGCGCAGCAGACGATCGACCTCTTCCGCAAGCGCGGCGTCAAGGTGCTCGTTGTCGGGCAGGTCCCACACTTGGAGACCTTCTCTCTGCGCTGCTTCGCCGATGCGGCGCGCCGTGACATGGAAGCGATCGACTGCGCGCTGCCGCGCCCGGTAGCCGAGGCGGAGCTCGCGGCCACGCAATCCGTTCTCGAGGCCATCGACAAGGCCGACGACGGGGTGTCCTTGCTCGACATGAAGCAACTCCTCTGCACGGAAAAGCTGTGCAGCGCCTTCAAGGACGAGGTTCTGCTCTACCGCGACCGCGGGCACCTCAATGCCGTGGGCTCGGCCTATCTGGCGCGCTATGCGTCGCTGCCCAAGATCGACGGTCCCTGAGTGCCGGACGCGCTCAGGCTGCCTCGGAGACCGGCCGGCCGAAGGTGGTTGCGGCGGGCCGCTTCAGCTCGACGATCAGGTTGTCGTCGAAGAGCGAGATCCAGTTCTTCCAGCGGAACTCATAGCCGATGCTCTCGGCGAGCGCCTTCAGCGAGCGCGGCGTGAAGTAGTTGACGTGATCGGGAAAGCGGAAGCCGCACCACTCGGCGCCCATGATGTAGCGGTTGGCCGAATTGTAGTTGGGCGAGCGCAGGAGAATGGTGCCGCCCGGCTTCAGGCGCTTGAAAGCGCGCTCGAGGATCAGGCGCGGCTGGGCCTCGTGCTCGAGATAGGAGCGCATGATGATGCTGTCGAAATAGCCCTCGGGGAAGCGCTCGATGCCGGTGGTGGCGGGCTCGTGATACACGGTGCCGCCGCGCGCCTCGAAGATCGGGCGCGCTTTCCTGGCCAAGCCCTCGCTGATCTCGATGCCATAGGGGATCGGGCCCTCGGGGATGCGGGTCGCG
>JBFXEP010000367.1:0-3890 GCA_050179995.1 Hyphomicrobium sp. | reverse complement strand
AAGACGCCTTCTTGTAGGCGGCCTTCTTCGAAGCGTGCGGGGCGTCGCTGCAGGCGACGGCGGGGCCGACGCACTCCCAGGCCTTGGCGCTCGCGGGGCGAACATCCGTCAGGCCGATGGCGAGCACTGCCAGAGCAGCAAATGCAACAAACCGCATGATCAGGTCTCCATTCTTCCCAGCGACAGTGCCGAGGCTCGAAGATCCGGGCTCCCCGCCGACCGTCCCCCAAGGACGGCTCGGCTGACCGCATGCGCGCGGACGTCATAATCGACAGTGGGATGAGCTACCGGTGCGAAGAGAGAGCCTCAGCGCAACCCCAGAACACGTTCTGTCACTCCAATATTCCGGGGCAGATGCTGCCTCCCCCGTTCTGGTGGCGCGACCTGACCAGCCGAATGGGGCGAAATCAACGACACGATCTGGACGGCGTTTACTGCGCCGGCGGGATACGTTGAAATACTTATCCTTTTTATGCTGCATCGCAAAAAGTGCGACGGCACGCCGCACGATATGGTTTCACAAACGGGTCTCCCAAGGCCCTGAGACTGCGGCTTCTTTGTGGCGTACGAAGCGGCGCGGGACACAGCCAGAACCAAGTCCTCATCTGCCTGTCGCGCCTTCGGCTCGCCAGCCATCCTCTCCCGTCCCGGGAGAGGAAAGAGAAGCGGTGGGGGCGCTCGGCGTCCGCGATGCCGTTATCGTGCACTGGCAGTCTCTAGAACAGTTCTATAGAAGCGCGAGCCTGGGGGGACGCATGAACCAAGCGCCGACGACGCCTGTCGCTCATCCAACGTTTGCCGAGGCGCTGTCCGTCTGGGCGCGCATCGGCGTGCTGTCGTTCGGGGGACCGGCCGGGCAGATCGCGCTCATGCATCGCGTGCTGGTGGAGGAGCGGCGCTGGCTCGACGAGCGCCAATACCTGTCCGCCCTCAACTTCTGCATGCTGCTGCCGGGACCGGAGGCGATGCAACTCGCCACCTACGCGGGCTGGCGCCTGCACGGTGTCGGGGGAGGGCTTGCGGCGGGGCTGCTGTTCGTGCTGCCCGGCGCGGCGCTGATCCTCGTGCTCGGGCTTCTCTACGCGTCTTTCGGCAAGCTCCCGGTCGCGGAAGCGCTCTTCGTCGGCATCAAGGCGGCGGTGCTCGCAATCATCATCGAGGCGCTCCTGCGCGTCGCCAAGCGGGCGCTCAGGTCGCGCGCGGACTGGCTTGTGGCGGGCGCCGCGTTCGCGGCGCTGTTCCTGTTCGCGGTGCCGTTCCCGCTCATCGTCGCGGCGGCACTCCTGATCGGGTACCTCACCTCTGGCGGGCCGGCGCAGGACGTGGAGGCCGCCGCCGCGCCGCCGCCCTCCGTCTCCCACCTCGCGACGCTCAGAACGGCCGCGATCTGGCTCGCCGTGTGGCTGGTGCCGCTCGGGCTCGTCGTTGCCGCTTTCGGGCACGATCATGTGCTCTCGCAGCTTGCCTGGTTCTACTCCAAGCTCGCGGTGGTGACCTTCGGCGGCGCCTACGCGGTGCTCTCCTACATGGCGCAGCAGGTGGTCGAGGGCTACCGCTGGCTGACGCCGGGCGAGATGCTCGATGCGCTCGGGCTCGCCGAGACCACGCCGGGTCCGCTGATCCTGGTGACCGAGTTCGTCGGCGTGCTGGCGGCGGCGCGTCATGGCGGCGGCCCGCCGATGCTCATGGGCGTGCTCGGCGCGCTGGTCACGCTGTGGGCGACGTTCGCGCCCTGCTTCCTCTGGATCTTCGCGGGCGCGCCCTACATCGAGCGCCTGACGCACGAGCCGAGGCTTTCGGGCGCGCTCAGGGCCGTGACGGCGGCGGTGGTGGGCGTGATCCTCAACCTCACCTTGTGGTTCGCGCTGCACGTGCTGTTCGCCGACGTGGCGACGGTGACGGCCGGCTGGCTGCGTCTCTCGGTGCCTACGCTCGCGACGTTCCAGCCGGCGCTCGCGGGGCTGGCGCTGATCGCGGCGCTCGTCCTCTTCGTCCTCAAGCGCGGCATCCTCGCGACGCTCGCCGTCACGGCGGCGGCGGGGCTTATTCTCGCGTATGCGGCGTGAACCTGTCGTGGAGCGCTATCCCACATCCTCTCCCGGGACGGGAGAGGATGCCGACCGTGAGGTCGGCAGGTGAGGGACTTCGGGATGGCGAACGCTGGAGCGTGGAGATGCCCCTCATCCGCCCCTGCCGGGGCACCTTCTCCCCAAGGGTGAAGGACGCCGCCGTTTAGAGCCAGCCTTTGTGGCGGAAGTAGACGAAGGGGATCAGGGCCGAGAGGAACATCAGGCAGAGGGCTAGCGGATAGCCTTGCACCCACTCGAGCTCGGGCATGTGGCGGAAGTTCATGCCGTAGATCGAGGCGACGAGCGTCGGCGGCATCAGCATGACCGCCATCACCGAGAACAGCTTGATGATCTGGTTCTGCTCGTTCGAGATCAGGCCCAGCGTGGCGTTGAGCAGAAAGCTGATGCGGTCGGAGAGAAAGCGGCGATGCTCGGACAGCGATAGGAGATCGCGGTCGACGGTGTCGATGCGCTGAAAGATCTTGCCCTCGCAGTTGCGCTCCTGGGCGGTGTTCTTCATGAAATGAAGCACACGCTCGAGCGAGGTCGCGCTTTCCGTCACGCGGGCCACTATGTCGCCCTGCGTGCCGGTGCCCTTGAGCAGGGCCTCGAGCTTCGTGTCGCGCGTGCGCCGCTGCTTCAACTCGAATATGCCTTGCGCGAGCTTATCCACACGGTCCTGGATCTCGACGATGAGATCGGCCTGGCGCTCGACCAGGGTCTCGATGATGCCGATCATGATGGCGGCGCCGCTCTTGCACGAGGCGTCGCCGCGCTCGATGCGCGACAAGAAATCTGGAAACGCCTTGTGGTCGGCGTAGCGCACCGTGACGAGGGCGTTGCCGGTCAGGATGAAGGTGAGCGTCGAGGAGCCGAGGGTCTGCGGGTCGATGTTGTGGACGAGGAAGCCTGTCATGTAGCTCGCGCCGTTCTCCTGGTAGAAGCGGCTCGAGGCCTCGATCTCGCGCATCTCGGCGCGCGTCGGCACGGAGATGCCGAGCAGGCGCTCGACGTGGTTGTCCTCCTCCTTGGTCGGGTTGACGAGGTCGAACCACACGGTGTCCGCCGTGATGGGCGCGGTCTCGTTGTGCCGCAAGAGGCTGTGGCCGGTCGTGTCGTAGATGGTCAGCATGGGTTCTCCGCTCCCGCCTTCTTGAACTCCCCGGCGGCTCCCCATACCTTACATAAAGTCCCGTCGGGGCGGTATCGGGCGTCAGCGGATCGTCGGATCTGTGTCGCGCCCGGCACAGTGGGGGCTAGAGCGCGATTTTCCCGTAACCCCTTGCCGGCGCAGGCGCGGCGGCGTGATCAGGGAGGACCTACGATGTCTTCGCCTTTGCATCATGGCACTTGGATCGGTGGCTTTTGCGCTGCGGTATCGCTGGGGCTTGCCGGAGGGGCAGGGCCGGCTGAAGCGCGCATCAAGTGCGTGGACGGGTATCAGATCGTCTCCGGCTCGCCGATCGCGACGCCCTATTGCCAGGACGAGCTGGTGGCCATCGTGGCGCGCGAGTACGGGATGAAGGTCTCGGCAGCGGCCATCCGCAACAATCCGAACCTCAAGCGCAACGTGTGCCAGCACATCGGCCGCGACAACCGCATCTACATCGCCTGCATCGACGCCAACAGCGTCGGCCGCCGGCCGTTCTAGGCGCCTTCATCCGGCTTGAAGCACTCGGCGCATTTTCTATCCCATGGCTTGACCGGGCCATGGAGTAGAGGGGAGTTCGTTTAGCTTCACGCGCGGGAACTGCGACAAGGGTAGCCACACAAAACGGAGCGAGCCCGGCCCCCAGACGGGACCGGGCTCGATCGACGTTC